>JAZLFL010000231.1:0-16144 GCA_045615825.1 Lachnospiraceae bacterium | reverse complement strand
CTTCGGGCAGGCTCTAAAGAAGCCAGGACTTAGTATCATAAGTGAGGTCAAGAAGGCATCCCCAAGTAAGGGAATCATAGCAGAGGATTTTCCATATAAGGATATTGCAAGAAGCTATGAGGAGGCCGGGGCTGACTGCGTATCATGCCTCACAGAGCCAAAGTGGTTCCTGGGATCAGATCAGATATTCATGGATATCAGGAGAGAAATCGGAATTCCAATGATTCGTAAGGATTTCACCATTGATGAGTACCAGATATATCAGGCTAAGGTGATGGGTGCCAATGCAGTACTTCTTATCTGTGCCCTCCTTGATACTGAGACAATAATCAAGTATCTTAAGATATGTGAGGAACTTAGAATTGATGCTTTAGTTGAGACTCATGACGCAGAAGAGATTGAGTCGGCAGTTAAGGCAGGAGCTAAAATTATAGGTGTTAATAACCGTAATCTTAAGGACTTCTCTGTTAACTTCGAGAATGCCAAGACGCTTAGGGATCTTATACCAGAAGACTGCATATATGTAGCAGAGAGCGGTGTTACAGGACCTGAGGATGTTGAGGTTCTAAGACAGATTGGTGCGGATGCAGTACTTGTTGGTGAAGCGTTAATGAGAGCCAGCGATAAGAAGGCAGTTATTCACGCATTTAAGGGCAATTAGTCGCAGGCACTTTTACATTAGGATGGATATGAGTACATTAATTAAGATATGTGGAATCAGGCGTGATGCGGACTGTGAGTATATCAATGAAGCCAAGCCTGACTACGCAGGATTCATCTTCTGGGAGCCGAGCTTTCGCTATGTTGATAAGAATGAAGCGAAGAGGCTTAGGGCACTTATAGATAATGATATTAAGACGGTTGGCGTATTCGTTGATGCGGAGATATTCGAGATTCTTGATATTGTGATGACGGGTGCGATTGACGTGGTCCAGCTTCATGGTCATGAGGATGAGGATTATATTAAGAAGCTTCGCGAGACGTCAGGAATTCCTATATGGAAGGCGTTCAAGGTAAGAAGCGATTCGGACCTGGAGGCAGCAGTTAATTCAAGCGCGGATATGGTGCTGCTTGATAATGGCTATGGTACCGGGGAGTGCTTCGATCATGGACTGCTTCGCGATATCGGAAGAGATTATATCTTAGCAGGTGGTCTTAATTCTGATAATATAGAAGAGATAAAAAGTAAGTACAATCCTTATATGGTCGATTTATCCAGTGGAGTTGAGACTGATAAGTGTAAGGACAGGGATAAGATTCTTAAGGCGGTTTATGCTGCCAGAAAATAGACACTCGCCGTAAGGCAGGAAAGGAATACATATGAGTAAGGGTAGATTTGGTATTCATGGTGGACAGTACATACCTGAGACACTGATGAATGCAGTTATAGAGCTTGAGGAGGCTTATAACCATTACAAGAATGATCCAGAATTCAACAAAGAACTGACAGAGCTCTTCAATGAATATGCAGGCAGACCATCACGTCTGTACTATGCAGAGAAGATGACTAAGGACCTTGGCGGTGCCAAGATATATTTAAAGAGAGAGGATCTTAACCATACAGGTGCCCACAAGATTAACAACGTACTTGGTCAGGCACTTCTTGCTAAAAAGATGGGTAAGACTAGACTTATCGCAGAGACAGGTGCTGGTCAGCATGGTGTGGCAACAGCTACAGCAGCAGCGCTCCTTGGAATGGAGTGTGTGGTATTCATGGGCGAAGAGGATACCAAGAGACAGGCACTTAATGTATACAGAATGAGACTTCTCGGGGCTGAGGTTATTCCTGTTACTTCAGGAACAGCAACACTTAAGGATGCTGTATCCGAGGCTATGAGAGAGTGGACTAACAGAATCGCAGATACACATTACTGCTTAGGCTCTGTAATGGGACCTCATCCGTTCCCAACAATCGTGCGTGATTTCCAGGCAGTTATCTCTAAGGAGATTAAGGAGCAGATACTTGAGAAGGAAGGCAGACTTCCGGATGTTGTTATGGCCTGTGTAGGTGGTGGTTCCAATGCCATCGGTACCTTCTATAACTTCATTGAGGATAAGGAGGTTGCACTTATCGGCTGTGAGGCAGCAGGACGTGGTATTGATACATGGGAGACTGCAGCAACAGTTAATACTGGCCGACTTGGAATCTTCCATGGAATGAAGTCGTACTTCTGCCAGGATGAGTATGGACAGATTGCTCCAGTATACAGCATCTCTGCTGGTCTCGATTATCCGGGTATCGGACCTGAGCATGCACACCTTCACGACATCGGACGTGCACAGTATGTACCAGTAACAGATGATGAGGCAGTTAATGCCTTCGAGTACCTCTCTAGAACAGAGGGTATCATCCCTGCTATTGAGTCATCACATGCAGTAGCACATGCGTTAAAAATTGCCCCAACTATGGATAAGGACAAGATTATCGTTATCACAATCTCCGGACGTGGTGATAAGGACTGTGCAGCAATCGCAAGATACAGAGGGGAGGATATCCATGAGTAAGATAAGTGATGCATTCAAAAACGGTAAGGCTTTCATTCCATTCATTACATGTGGTGATCCTGACTTAGAGACAACAATTAAGATTGTTAAGGCAGCAGCCAAGGCTGGTGCAGATGTTATAGAACTTGGTGTTCCATTCTCGGATCCGACAGCAGAAGGTCCTGTAATCCAGGGTGCGAACCTTAGAGCATTATCAGGCGGAGTTACAACTGATAAGATTTTCGATATGGTTGTTGAGATCAGAAAGGAAGTAACAGTTCCTCTGGTATTCATGACTTATGCCAACGTAGTATATTCTTACGGTAGCACCAGAGAGACAGGCATCGAAGGCGGTACAGAGAACTTCGTTAAGAAGGCAGCAGAAGTAGGAATCAACGGTATCATTCTTCCGGATGTACCATTCGAGGAGAAGGATGATTTCGCACCAGTCTGCAGGAAATACGGCATCGACTTCATCTCATTAATTGCACCTACATCTGAGGACCGTATCGAGATGATAGCTAAGGAAGCAGAAGGCTTCGTATACTGCGTATCATCCCTCGGTGTTACAGGCGTAAGAAGTGAGATTACAACAGATATCGGTGGTATGGTAGAGCTTGTTCGTAAGGCAAGCGACGTACCAGCTGCCATCGGCTTCGGTATCTCGACACCGGAGCAGGCAGCTAATATGGCAGCCAAGTCAGACGGTGTAATCGTAGGTTCGGCAATTGTTAAGATCATTGCCCAGTATGGCAGGGACGCAGTTGACCCTGTATACGAGTACATCAAGTCAATGAAGGACGCGATCAGGTAATACTATACATAAATAAAAAAGAGCCATTATGGGGTCCCCTCCGCATGCGTGTACTTTCCGTGTACGCAAGCACACGCACGCTGCAGCGCGGCCAACGCCCCCTAATGGCTCTTTTTATTATGCAAGTTTATTTACCTGCCCGCGTCCTTAGACATATTGCGAATATTACCAGCCCGCGTCCTTAAACATATTGCGAATATTACCTGCCCGCGTCCTTAAACATATTGCAAATACATTGACTAGCAGGGGTCCTCGGTGTAAAATATTACAGAATATGGTCTGATTAAATAGTGGGATTATATGCGCAATGCAGACCTATTTAGAACGGGGGTTATAATGCAGAATATTAAGAGCATGACTGGTTTCGGAAGAAGCGAGGTCAGTGACGAGAGTCGCAAGATCACAGTCGAGATTAAGTCTGTTAATCACAGATATCTTGATGTGAATATTAAGATGCCTAAGAAGCTTAACTTCTTTGATGCATCCATCCGTAATCTTTTGAAGGAGTATATGCAGAGAGGTAAGGTTGATCTCTTCATTACTTATGAGGATACATCGGATAACAGTGTTAATGTAAGCTACCATCCAGAGGTGGCAGCAGAGTACCTTAAGTATCTTCGTCAGATGGGCGAACAGTTTAATCTTGATGATGATATCAGAGTATCTACACTTTCAAGATATCCAGAGATATTCACACTTGATGATGTAGAGATCGATGAGGAAGGTATCTGGAAGTTACTTGAGAAGGCTGTAAGAGGTGCGTGTGAGGGATTCGTACAGACCAGAATTAAAGAGGGCGAGAACTTAAGAAGTGACCTTATTGCCAAGCTTAATGGCATGTTAGAGGTGGTTGACTTCATTGAAGAGAGAAGCCCACAGATTGTTGCTGAGTACAGACAGGGCCTTACAGACAGAGTTAAGGAGATGTTAGCTGACAGCAAGATTGATGAGAGCAGAATCTTAACAGAGGTTACTATATTTGCTGATAAGGTATGTGTCGATGAGGAGCTTGTAAGACTTAGAAGCCATATCGAGACAGTTAAGGCTACACTTGAAGGCGGTGGTGGAATCGGTAGAAAGCTTGATTTCATGGCTCAGGAGATGAACAGAGAGGCCAACACAATCTTAAGCAAGGCTAATGATCTTGAGATATCTAACAGAGGTATTGAGCTTAAGACTGAAATTGAGAAGGTTAGAGAGCAGATTCAGAATATTGAATAAGGTGATTCTATGTGTAAGCGTGGAGTATTAGCAGTTATATCCGGTTTCTCAGGAGCCGGTAAGGGTACATTGGTGAAGAAGCTCATTGAGACATATGACAATTATGCATTGTCAATCTCTATGACCACCCGTAATCCAAGAGTTGGAGAAGAGGATGGTGTACATTATTTCTTCATCACAAGAGAACAGTTCGAGCAGAACATCGCTGATGGGAAGATGCTTGAGTATGCAGAGTATGTAGGCAACTACTACGGAACTCCTAAGGAGTATGTTGAGGAGCAGCTTAAGGCAGGTAAGGATGTTATCTTAGAGATTGAATATATGGGAGCATTTCAGGTTAAGGAGATGATGCCTGATGCACTTTTATTATTCGTTACTCCACCAAGTGCGGATGAACTGTACAGAAGACTTAAGGGTCGTGGAACTGAGACAGATGATGTGATAGCTGGAAGAATGAAGAGAGCTACCATGGAGGCAGATATTGTTGATAAGTATAATTACTTATTAGTCAATGATGACCTTGAGACATGTGTCAGAGAGACTCATGAGATCATTCAGAATACTAAATACAGCGTTGACAGAAATGCTGAATTTATAGAAGAGATTAAGCGTGAGCTTGAAGTTATTAATAGTTAATTATTTATAAAGGAGAATAGATATGTTACATCCATCATATTCTGACCTTATGAAGGTCGTTAATGCAGATGCAGAGAATGGCGAGACAGCAGTTGTTAACAGCCGTTACTCAATTGTTATGGCTACAGCTAAGAGAGCAAGACAGCTTGTTAATGGAGATGAGGCACTTGTACCAGAGAATGGTAAGAAGCCATTATCAGTTGCTGTAGAAGAGCTTAATCAGGGTGAGATTAAGATCATCGGTGATGAAGAGGAAGAAGAGACTGTAGAAGAGCTTGCAGTTGAAGAATAAGAATGAAAGTATTTTTTGTATCTTTAGGATGTGATAAAAATACTGTTGATTCTGAGATGATGTTGGGTATTCTCTCTGAGAACGGACATGAGATCGTCTATGATGAGAGTGAAGCAGAGGTTGTGGTTGTTAATTCCTGTGCCTTTATTGCTGATGCCAAGCAGGAGAGCATTAATACAATCCTGGAGATGGCAGAACTTAAGAAGGCCGGCACACTTAAGCTCATCATAGTTACCGGTTGTCTTGGACAGAGATATAAGGAGGAGATACAGAAGGAGATTCCTGAAGTAGATATAATCCTTGGTATCCAGTCCTTTGATAAGGTTGCAGAGGCGATAGACAGTTTCAACCGTGGCATTAGCGATAATGTTTACGATGAACTCAGTCTGCCTCCTATTTCCGGTCATAAGAGATTACTTACAACAGCAACACACTATGCTTATCTTAAGATAGCCGAGGGCTGTGATAAGCACTGTACATACTGTATTATTCCTACATTACGTGGACGATTCCGTTCGGTTCCTAAGGAGACGCTTATTAATGAAGCGAAGGATCTGGCAGGCAGGGGAGTTAAGGAGCTCATTATTGTCGCGCAGGAGACAACCATCTATGGAGTTGATCTCTATGGTAGCAAGAAGCTTCCTGAACTGTTAAGAGAACTTAGTGCCATCGAAGGAATTGAGAGAATCAGACTTCTATACAGCTATCCGGAAGAGATTACGGATGAGCTGATTCAGGTGATGAAGGAAGAGAAGAAGATCTGCCATTATATCGACATGCCAATCCAGCATGCATCGGATAACATTCTTAAGAGAATGGGCAGAAGGACTTCGGAGCAGGATCTCAGGGATATCATTGGTAAGCTGCGTAAGGAGATACCGGATATCTGTATCAGAACAACACTTATTACCGGCTTCCCAGGGGAGACTGGTAAGGATATTAAGATATTAGAGAGCTTCGTTAAGGATTGCAGGTTCGACAGATTAGGTGTGTTCACTTACTCTGTGGAGGAGGGAACTCCAGCTGCTACAATGCCACGTCAGATTCCTGAGTGGATTAAGCGCATGCGCCGCAACCGTATTATGAAGCTTCAGCAGTCGATAGTATTTGAGATTAATGAGTCCCTTGTTGGCAGTACCTTAGAGGTTATGATAGAGGGACGGCTTCCTGAGGATGAGGTCTATGTGACCAGATCCTATAAGGATGCACCAGGTGTCGACGGATATGTATTCGTTAATTCTAACCGCGATTTGGTCAGTGGTGACATTATTAGGGTAAAAGTGACCGAGGCTAAGGGCTATGACCTGGTGGCAGTAGAAGAGACTGAAGACTGATTATTGGAGGCAAGAATGAATCTACCTAATAAACTGACAATGCTTAGAATGTTTCTAATCATTCCATTTGTTATTATTCTGCTTTCTAACTGCTTCGGTAATGCAAGCAGTGTGATTGCACTTATTATATTCATTGTGGCATCTCTTACGGATCTTTTGGATGGTAAGATTGCCAGGAAGTATAATCTTGTAACCAACTTCGGTAAGTTCATGGATCCACTTGCAGATAAGGTATTAGTAAGCTCAGCAATGATATGCTTAGTAGCTACTAAGCCGGATGTGCTTCCTGCATGGGCGGTTATTATTATCCTTGCAAGAGAGTTCATCATAAGCGGATTCAGACTTGTTGCATCAGATGCTGGTATTGTTATTGCAGCCAGCTGGTGGGGCAAGTGCAAGACAGTATCCCAGATGGTTATGGTCATACTTATGCTTGCAGCAATCCCAGGAGAGCCAATGAGAATCATCACAATGGTTGTGATGTATGTAGCAGTTATACTTACGGTAGTGTCACTTGTAGATTATGTTTGGAAGAATAAAGCAGTCATTGCAGACAAATAAAAATAGTTCGGAGGGAAGCATGGTAGTAGAACTTATTTCTGTTGGTACTGAGATACTGATGGGTAATATCGTTAATACTAATGCAGCATATCTTGCTGAGCAGTGTGTAAGACTTGGTCTTAACTGCTATTATCAGGATGTTGTAGGAGACAATGAGGAGAGACTTAGCAGTACTCTTAAGATGGCTTTAGACAGGTCGGACGTTGTTATCCTCTCAGGAGGCCTGGGACCTACACCGGATGATCTTACTAAGGAAGTAGCAGCCAAGGTTGCAGGTGTTAACCTCTACATGGATGAAGAGTCCAAGGCAGCTATTGCTGAGTATTTTGCAAGGATTGGCAAGGACCCAACCAACAATAACTGGAAGCAGGCCATGATGCCAGTTGGCAGCACAGTTTTCCCTAATAATAATGGAACTGCACCAGGATGCGCCATCAAGGTGGGCGAGAAGAGTATTATCTTACTTCCTGGTCCTCCAGAAGAATTACGTCTTATGTTCGAGGAGTCTGTAATTCCTTATCTGTGCGCGAGTATGCAGAGCGCAATCTTCTCTAAGACTGTTAAGATATGTGGAATCGGCGAGAGCAGAGCAGCAACAATGATTGCTGATCTTATAGAGAATCAGACTAATCCAACTATTGCTACATATGCCAAGACTGGTGAGGTACATATCAGAGTATCTGCCAAGGCTGAGGATATGGCAGCAGCCAAGAAGCTTTCCAAGCCAATGGTTAAGGAGCTTAAGGAGAGATTCGGTAATTATATCTATACAACAGATGATGATGTGACACTTGAGAAGTCGGTTGTGGATCTGTTAATAGCTAATGATCTTACAGTGGGAACTGTTGAGTCATGTACTGGTGGTATGGTGGCAAGTAAGCTTATTAATGTACCTGGTGTTTCAGATGCATTCAAGTCAGGTATTGTCACATACTCTAATAAGGCTAAGAGGAAGTTCGTTGGCGTTAAGAAGTCAACACTTGAGAAGTATGGCGCAGTAAGCAGCCAGACAGCAACAGAGATGGCTAAGGGCTTAAGTGCCGTTAATAAGGCAGATGTTGTAATTGCTACAACGGGAATTGCCGGTCCTGATGGTGGAACAGAGGATAAGCCTGTAGGACTTGTATATATCGCATGTCAGGTATGCGGTAAGGTGACTGTTAAGGAATGTCACTTTAATGGCAACAGACAGAAGATCAGAGAGAATACTGTTGTGGCAGCACTTAATCTTACAAGAGAGTGTATCTTAGAGTATTTCAGTGAGAAGACATTCGGTAAGGGTAATTAATATAGTATAATTATTGAGACAGCTATTAGTAGCTGTCTCAATTAAATCATAACAGGAAGATATTATGTCAGAAGAAGAATATTTACAGTATTTTGGTAAGACAAGGCGTGAATTACTTGAAGAGACAAGAGCGGAACTGCGTCGTGCTGCCAAGGCGCGTGATAAAGGGAAAATTAAAATCTTATTAGAGAAGCTGAAGGTGGCTTTCTTAGGAGACGATATATTCTGGGCTAATGAAGTGGCCACGAATATGTTCTTATCCGTAGTATCCATTCTGTTAGCGGTAATACTTGTTATCACAGTAGTACTTGCCAAGGTTGGAGTATATGGATTTAAGACAGGCGGCATTATGGCATCATTTGCAGCCTGCTTAATTATGCTGTTAATTGGAATTGTACTATGTACAGTATTCAGGGGCGAGAAGCGATTCCTTAAGTATCTGTTAATGTTCATCATTACTCTTACCGTCGCTACGACGACTTCCTGCTTAGGCTACAGAGCGACACTTGCCTGGGTGATTCCGGTAGTGTTATCCACTAAGTATCTGTCCGGCAATTTTACTAAGCTAACGTCGGCTCTTACCGCCTTTTTCATGGTTACGAGCAATATCTCGTTTGCCTTCTTTGGAGTATCCTACGATCTTAATAATATACCGTTATATGACGGAACAAGTCTTACCGTGAATGGCGGTCTCCAGGATACCATAAGCAATTTAACCATTAACAACGGGCTGTATCTTAAGAATATACTTCTTCACGTGGCATTGCCTGACATACTTCAGTTCGCAGTTATCGCTTATATATGTATTAAGGTTGCTGACTGGGGACATGTGAATCTGATTGATCAGGCCAGGATTACCAAGGAATTCGCAAGAGTTGATACCGAGCTTAATCTTGCCAACATTATTCAGGCCAAGTCATTACCTAATATCTTTCCTCCTTTCCCGGAGAAGACGGAATTTGATATATATGCGGTTATGGATCCTGCCAAGGAGGTTGGAGGTGACTTCTACGACTTCTTCCTGAAAGATGATGAAAATATGGCGATAGTAATGGCGGATGTTGCGGGTAAGGGTATACCGGCTGCGCTGTTCATGATGATAGGTAAGGTTATTATTAATAACTTTGCTCGTCCCGGGGTTAAGCCAAGCGAGGTATTAAGTGCTACCAACAATAAGCTCTGCGAGAAAAATGATACCGACTTATTCATTACTGCGTGGATAGGTATTTTAGAGCTTGCGACTGGTAAGCTTACAGCTTCAAGTGCTGGTCATGAATATCCTGTTATCATGAGAGCTGGCGGCGATTATGAGCTCTATCATGATAAGCATGGATTTGTGCTTGGTGGAATGGAAGGTAGCAGATATACGGACTATGAACTGACACTTGGCATACATGACAGACTGTTTGTCTATACAGATGGTGTTGCAGAGGCCACATCTTCCGCACAGGAATTATTCGGAACTGACAGGCTGATTGAAAGTCTTAATAAATGTAAGGAACTTAATCAGGAAGAGCTGATTAAAAAGGTCAGGGAGGACATCGATATTTTCGTGGGCGATGCACCTCAGTTCGACGATATTACAATGTTAGGACTTGAATATACAGGAAAACAGTAAAAACATTAAAAATAAAAAGAATTATCAGAATATTAATGACTTGATGGACTAAATGATGATATAATAGTCCTATCTGAAATTAATCATTATAAACTAGACTATGGGGGTCACAATTATGGGTATTGATTTTGAGCAGGTTAATCCAGCGATTAAGAAGATTTTGGATGTACTTCCAACATATTATCAGTTGTTGGGAGATTCAGCATATGTAACTGTTTTAGATGCAGAGGGTACAATATTAGGATATCAGATTCCTGAAGGTGCTGAACCAATTGAGCAGATTGGTGATCATTTCGTTGATCCAAGCGGTGCTTTTAATGAGGTTATTGAGACAGCACAGAAGAAGTACAATGTGCTTCCTAAGGAAGCGATGGGGGAAGCTTTTGAGGGATATCTTGCACCAATCATGGATGGTTCACAGGTAGTTGGTGTTATAGTATATACTCACTCAGCAGAAGAGAAGGCTGCTATTGCCAATATCGCAAGTGAGTTCAAGGATGCAGTTAATGAGATTAATACATCAATTGATGATATGATTGGTGGTATCGAGCAGGTTAATAATATTCTTAGTGATATTACAAGCCAGGCATCAGGCATCGGTGAGGATGTTAAGACAGCAGGTGGAATTGTTAAGAACATTAGTGGTAATGCAGCTCATTCTAATATCCTTGCTCTTAATGCTACTATTGAGGCAGCAAGAAGTGGTGAGGCAGGACGTGGATTCTCAGTTGTTGCTTCTGAGATGAGTAAGCTTGCTAATGACTCTGGTGCTTCTGCTAAGAAGATTTCAGAGACACTTAAGCTCATCGATGAGGAGATTAAGAGTATATCAGCTGGTATCACATCATCAGATTCAGTTGCTACTGATAACCTTAACAAGACAATGGCTATCAGAGAGAAGCTTGATAAGTGTATGAAGCTTGCTGAAGCGCTGAACGAATCAATTAAGTAGTAGTTATATTTTAACCTAAGTATTTAAAGGTGTGCCGTTTTAAATGGCACACCTTTTTTGAAAGGAAGAAGTGCATGTCGCAGGTTGTATATTATGTTCAGGTTAATACAATATGTATCACCATTCTGATACTGGTACTAATAGGTATGCTTGCCAGTGGTATCAATACACTAAGAGCCAGGCTCTTTCACTGGATGGTAGTAATCAATATTGGATATTCTGCATCAGATCTGGTAGCAGGAGCATTAAGAGGCAGAACATTTGCCGGAGCCAGAACAATATTATGGATAGCTAATATTATGTATCCTACGATGATGGTTTTAGTCGGATTTGTCTGGATACTGTATAGTAGTGCGGTGTTAAAGGGTGAGATAGATGCTTATATTACATGGATAGCCGGTGCTTTCGCGGTTACTATCATGTTAGCTAATTTCATTACACCTATTACAGGACATATATTCTATCTCGATGAGAACAACCTGTATCACAGAGGTAACTATATCATCCTTAACTGGGTATATATGTATATTTGCATGATTTTTCCATTTGTCCTTATGAAGGGCTCTAAAGCTACAATGAGGGATAAAAGAGCTATAGCTATTTACCCTATATTCCCGTTTTTAGCTGGTGTTATCCAGATTATGTTCTATGGAGTAACTTCAGGACAGGTAGGTGTTACATTCTCAGTCATGCTTATCTATGTAATCGTTCAGTTACATGAGATGGATGAGAACAGGAGAAAGCAGGAGCGACTTGAGATTGAGACTGAGTTAGCCATAAATTCCAATGAAGCCAAGGGCAGATTCCTAGCTACAATGTCTCATGAGATCAGGACTCCTATTAATGCCATCCTAGGTATGGATACCATGATTTTAAGAGAGAGCAAGGAGAGTAATGTCCGTGGATATGCAATGGATATTCATACTGCAAGTCATTCTCTCTTATCGTTAGTTAATGACATACTGGATTTCAGTAAGATTGAGTCCGGTAAGATGGAGATTGTTCCGGTTCATTATGAGTTCGCAACTCTTGTCCGTGACCTCTATAACATGACAAGAGTCAGGACAGAGGAGAAGGGACTAGAGCTCTATATAGACGTTGATAAGAATATTCCAAGAGGTCTTATCGGTGATGATGTAAGACTTCGTCAGATTCTTCTTAATATCATGGGTAATGCTGCCAAGTATACAGATAAGGGCAGTGTCACGCTGACAGTAACTGGTGATCGTAATGAAGACATAGTCTCTCTTCTTTTTTCAGTTAAGGATACTGGTATTGGTATTAAGGAAGCGGATATATCACGCCTGTTTGTTGACTATGAGAGAGTTGAGAATGAGCGTAACCGTAAGATAGAGGGTACCGGTCTTGGTATAAGTATCAGTTCCAAGCTGCTTAACATGATGGGCTCAGAGCTTAAGGTTAAGAGCGAATATGGTGAGGGCTCTGAATTCTACTTTACCATTGAGCAGAAGATTAGCGATTATGAGCCGATTGGAGATTTCTCTTCGAATATCGTGGATGAAGCCGAAGCCTTCAGCTATAATGCTGCATTCACAGCTCCGGATGCCAATGTGCTTGTTGTTGATGATAACAGGATGAACAGGGATGTATTTGCAGCCCTTGTTAAGGAGAATCTCATTAATATTGATCAGGCCGGCTCTGGAATGGAAGCGTTAAGTATGATTAAGGCGAAGGAATATGATGTGGTATTCCTTGATCATATGATGCCTGATATGGATGGTCTTGAGGTAATAAGCGCTATAAGGAATGATGCGTCAATCAAGCAGGATAAGACAGTGTTTATAGCGCTTACCGCGAATGCCTTAAGTGGTTCGAGGGATTTCTATATGGGCGCCGGATTTGATGACTATATGTCGAAGCCTATTATTCCGGAAATGCTTGAGAATATTCTAAGACATTATATCCCTGAGGAGAAGTTAATCGTATCTATAGTTAGTGACAGAGTTTCTAACATTCGTACAATAGAAGAGGAACCTGTTAAGGAGGAGCTTCCGCTTGTTGAGGGTATTGACTGGAATTATGCCACACTTCATTATCGTAATCCAGAGTCCCTTAAGGAAGCGGTTAAGACCTTCTATAATATGATTCCTATAGAGGCTGACGATCTTAAGAAGTATCATGAGATGCTTATAGCTAATCCTGAGGATGCAGATGCATTATCCAATTACCGAATTAAGGTTCATGCCATGAAAAATGAGGCCAACTTAGTTGGTGGCTTTTTCCTTGGTGGATCGGCTGCGATGCTTGAGTATGCATCACGAGATGGTAGAGTGGAGCAGGTAATTAATACAACGCCATATTTCTTAGATAGCTGGAATGCATGCCGTGAGAAGTTAAAGGTGCTTCCATTCTTAGCAAATGATTCAGATAAGCTACCACTTGCCGGCAATGAAGAGACTGTGAAGAAGCTTCTTGAAGACCTTACGAGTGCGATGCAGAGCTTTGATGTCGGGGCGGCAGATGGCCTTATGAATGAACTTGATAAGTATCAGTATCCAGACAGTGCTGAGGCTGATATTGCCAAGCTTAAAGGCTATGTAAGTAATCTTGATCCTGATAATGTAGAAATAATTGTTAGTAACCTGTTGAGTGAGTTGTTGTAATCATGATAAAATAGTCGTTGATTTAAAAGATAGGCAAGGGTTGAAAAGTGAGAGATTTAACAGTAATTTCGGAAAATATAAATGGCTTTGTGGTGCGTTCTTTAGAGACGGCCTTAAAGGCGAAGGGACTCAGCTGTGAATTACTAGCATTTAAGGATGGTATTTCAGATGAGGCTGTGAATGATACAACTCTTTTCGTGGTTATAGGCTGTGATGAGATGGAGCAGTATATGTTGACACTTCAGAACTTAAATGCTAAGTGTCAGGAGAGTAATAAACATGTAGTCTCTTTCGCGTTGCATGATGAGAATGATTTCATAAGAGAGCATTTGTCAAATGATGTTCTTATTCACGAATTTGTGAGACCAATGCCACCAGCTGATCTTGCTGAGGGTGTTCACAAGATATGTGTGATAGAGGCCAATAGGAAGAAGATTCCTGATGTCTTAGTTATTGATGATTCGGGAATGACTCTCCGTACGATGATGGAATGGCTTGATGGTCCATATACTGTAAGAGTTGTTAATTCGGCACTTAAGGCAACACCAATGATTGAGGAGAAGCTACCGGATGTGATTCTTCTTGATTATGAGATGCCTGAATGCAGTGGAGCTGATTTCTTCCAGTTACTTAAAGAGAAGGAAGAGACAAGATCAATTCCTGTTATATTCCTTACATCCAAGGATGATATTGAGACTGTTAAGACAGTACTTGGACTCAGGCCTGCAGGATATATACTTAAGACTACAACTAAGGAACTTCTGATAGAGAGAATTGAAGAGGTACTTAACAGAGTTCAGGCATAACGAACCTGAATATATAAAGATATTAAATAAGCTGGTCGGACCTAAGTCTGACCAGCTTATTTATATGGACGAATATTTAGACTATTATATCGCCTAAGATAACAGGAATGATTTTGGCAAGGTCTGAAGGTGCCATCTCAACCTGGAATCCGATCTTACCACCACTGAATATTATGGTGTCGTAGTTAGCGGCGGTCTCGTGGATGAAGGTGGTGAACAGCTTCTTCATTCCGATAGGAGAGCAGCCACCGTGAATGTATCCGGTAAGTGGAAGCAGCTCCTTTGATTTGATCATTTCTATTGATTTTTCACCTGCAAGAATTGCAGCTTTTTTAAGATTAAGTTCCTCAGCCACTGGCACGATGAATACATAATTCTTTTTGGATGGAGCTACAGTTACAAGAGTCTTGAACACTCTGTCAGGGTCCTCTCCAAGAGAGGTTGCCACTTCCAATCCGCTTATTCCTCCATCAGGATCATATGTATGCTCAGTGTAAGGGATTTTCTTCTGATCAAGTATTCTCATTACGTTAGTTTTTTCAACTTTTTTAGCCATTGGTTACACCTGTTAATAAAATAATTGAAACACATCTTTATATATGATACCTTAAAATTCGAGGTGTTTCTATGCTATTTAGTATTTCGCTGATTTTAATTGTTGGCATGTCCATGGGATGGATATGTAAGAAGATAAAGCTTCCAAGTCTTTTAGGTATGTTAATTACTGGAATTGTGCTTGGACCATATGTACTTAATCTGTTAGATGCAAGTATTCTTGGAATCTCGTCCGAACTTCGTAAAATCGCTCTTATAATTATACTTACAAGGGCGGGACTTGGACTTGATTTATCAGACCTTAAGAAGCTAGGAAGGCCAGCACTTATGATGTGCTTTATTCCTGCAACTTTTGAACTTATAGGGATGTTACTGTTAGCGCCACGCTTATTGGGGCTTAGCCTCATGGAGGCAGCAGTACTTGGAGCAGTGCTTGCGGCAGTATCACCTGCAGTTGTTGTTCCGAGAATGGTCAAGCTTTTAGATGAGGGATATGGTGCTAAGGAAGGAATTCCACAGCTCATACTTGCCGGAGCATCGGTGGATGATGTATATGTCATCGTACTGTTCTCAACCTTTATTGGAATGATGCAGGGAGAGGGCGCTTCCATCATAAGCTTTGTGAATATCCCTGTTTCCATTATATTAGGAATTGGAATCGGACTTGGTATGGGAATACTTCTTACATACTATTTCACCAGGGTTCATGTAAGAGATACCTCCAAGGTCCTCATTATACTCAGTATCTCACTTTTACTTGTTGTAATAGAAGACAGTCTGACTACGCCTATAACATTCTCTGCCCTTATAGCCATTATGTTCATTGGAATTGGTATCCGCAGGCAGAAGGAGGATGTGGCTGTAAGAATCTCGGCCAAATATTCCAAGCTGTGGGTTGCGGCAGAGGTATTCCTGTTCGTATTAGTCGGAGCGACTGTTAATATAAGCTATCTTGGTAA
>JAZLFL010000230.1:0-4850 GCA_045615825.1 Lachnospiraceae bacterium | reverse complement strand
CTCATGCATACTCTTGATTGCAGCCTCATCTGCTACAGCCTTTTTCATATTGCCAGTGGCGGTTTCGCTGCCAGAAGAAGGCAGAATATTAATCTCTTTACAGCTATATACGCAAGGGAACAGGAATGACTTATACCACTCAACCATCTCCGGGGCTGCATAAGCAAAGTGGTGAGTATTCTGAATCAGTGAGAGTATGTAATTATTAGCTTCTGTGAAGACATGCTTTCCGCGCATTTTCTCTGTAACGCCGCCAGAGTATAGATAATAGCATTTCTCATTATGGTTAGTCAGTAGAGGAAGCATATAGCTTACTGATATAATCTCTGATCCATCTGTGCCTATAACTAACTCCGTATCAGGCAGGAAGACTTTGAAAAAGGCATCAAGATAATCCCTTGAATCATCGAATAATTCCATCCAAAGATTTTTTAACTGTTCAATTTCACTGGCATTAAGACTATTGCCATCTCTTAAAGAAAAACTGTACATTAAGTCGCCCTCATTTTTATATAATAACTATCAATGTATTGAAGTTAAGATATCTTCTGTAGTTGAATTCCTTGGCCTTATTCTTGACCATCATTATTCCAAGTCCGGATATTACATCTGCATCGTCTAGGTTGTCGGCGGATAAGCGCCTGCTATTCTGTTCAAATGGATTGTAGGCAGTTGCACTGTCGCGGATGCAGAAACGTACATCGCCATTTTCCTCGAAGACAACTGTAACAATTATATAGAAGGAAGCGGCCTTGTCCAAAGGAGTATTATCTCTTATTGCAACGGAGACCTCTTCGAGAGCGTTCATGATGAAAATGGACTGCTTAGGTGAGATTGCAAATCTGTCACATAAATCCTCAATATTGGTCAGTGCCTTGGATAGGTTGGACAAATTATGGTCGAACCTAACAGTGTAGAACCTGTCTGGGGACACAATATTAGAGGATGAGAAGCGCTTCATCTTACGAAGTATAAGAACCAATATTGCTGAACAGACATCTGCCAGTGGAAGGCTCCACCAGAAGGTGTATGCATCAGTGAAGGAGAAGAGCAGTGTGAAGCTTATTAAGAATATGTAGCCCTTGAAAAATGATAGCAAATAAGTCACATTCTCTCTGCCAGTTGCCTGATAATAGCTACCTGCGATTATACATACACCAGAGAATAGTGCACTTAGGCAGTAGAGTCTGGCGGCCACGATACCCAAGGCAAGTGTATCAGGGTTACTTAAGCCGAAGAGCATACAGAGAGGGCTGGCTATGATACCAAGTATTAACAGATAGACAGCAGAGACTGCTATTCCAATTAACATTGACAGTTTGAACATCCTGTGCAGCTCTGGGAAATTACGTTCGCCGAAAAGTGTCCCGGCAAGGGGAATAAGAGAATCTGAGCTGGCATCAATAAATATTCTGGCAAGATATGAGAGGTTGAGCACAACATCGAATACAGCTACGCCTGAAGAACCAGCAAAGCCTGCAAGAATATGATTAACTAAAAGGACAAATATGAAGTATGAAATATACTGATTTGAGCTTGAGAAGCCAATCTTTAGACAGTCAAGTACTTCCTTCCAGTCTATGGCAAATAACTTAAAGCTAATAACACGATTCTTGTGAGCAAGGTGTCCAAGTAGGAAGGCAATTGATAGTGACTGTCCTATAAGTGTAGCATAGGCGCTTCCGTTTATTCCTAATTTGAGCACAGTTACAAGTAGGACATTTAAGATTACATCAAGAATTGTACCAATAAAATAGGCCATTCCTGCGAACTTCTCTTGATCGTCAGAGCGTACAAGGTAGTAGAGTGCGGCATTGAAAAAGAATACCGGAAGTGATGCGAATGAGATTCTGCAATATGAGACTGATAGGGCAAATACCTCATTCATGGATGGATCACATCCTAATAGTCTTACAATTTCAGGCGTGAATATCAATCCTAAAGTACCGATGATAAGTCCTATAAGTATACTGGTCTCAAGAATTATGGATGATATACGTTCTGCTTTCTTATTCTCGCCGGCGCCGGCTAACTTGGAAAATTGAACGGACCCGCCAACGCCAAGAGCAACAAATATAGCATCTGCAAGCATGAATATAGGAATAGAGTAACCGATTGCTGCAAGACCTGCTTCACCAAGTTCATTACCAACAGCAACTGAATCTATTACATTTGATATTGCGAGTCCAATTCCGACAACGAGAGATGGACCAAAGAATTGTAAAAATGCTTTTTCTGTAAATTTATTCATGCCAAAAAACCTCTGAAAAACACTACTTACTCTAGTAATTATACCCCATCGAAAAATTAAAGAAAACCTCAAGAAAATGCGGAAAAATGGTTGATTTATGGCCTAAAAAACGATATAATGTGGAGGAAAGTGGTGAAAAGTAGTAAGTAAGTGGTAGAAAGTGGTGGATAAGTAGGATAACTTTGTGGATAACTTTTTATCCTACGACAGGTGATCAATATGTTCATGGGTGAATACAACCATACAATCGATCCAAAGGGCAGAGTTATAGTACCTGCCAAGTTCCGTGAATCACTTGGTGAGGAATTTGTAGTTACCAAGGGACTTGATGGATGCCTGTTCGTGTACGACATGACAGAGTGGGCTGCTTTCGAGGATAAGCTCAAGACACTACCTATTACTAATAAGGATGCAAGAAGCTTCGTGAGATTCTTCTTAGCAGGTGCCACAAGCGTGGAAGTAGACAAGCAGGGAAGAATTCTTCTTCCGGCAGTACTTAGAGAATTCGCAGAATTAAGTAAGGATGTAGTCCTGATAGGCGTTGCAAGCAGAGTGGAAATCTGGAGCAAGGAACGTTGGGATGGAACAGCCAAGTTCGATGATATGGAAGACATTGCAGAACATATGGCTGAACTGGGGCTTAGCATTTAATGAATTTTTCACATAAGTCGGTATTACTTAACGAGACAATAGACGGGCTTGCGATTAAGCCCGATGGAATATATGTAGATGGAACTCTTGGCGGAGCAGGACATTCCTCTGAGATTTTGAAGAGACTTAGTCCTAAGGGAAGACTGATTGGTATTGATCAGGATGAGGCTGCAATTAAGACTGCTACTGAGAGAATAGGAGATTCCAGGAACGTAACGATTGTTCGAAGCAATTATTCAAGAATGACAGAGGTTCTTGATGAACTTGGGATTGATAAGGTTGATGGTATCTTACTTGACCTTGGAGTTTCATCCTATCAGTTAGACACAGTGGAGAGAGGCTTCTCCTACAGATATGACACTGAACTGGATATGAGAATGGACCAGAGACAGTCACTTACAGCCAAGGATATCGTCAATGGTTACACAGAGAAGGAACTGTTCAGGATTATAAGAGACTATGGCGAAGAACAGTTCGCCCAGAACATTGCCAAGCATATAGTTGCAGCAAGAAGTAAAGGTGAGATTGATACCACTTTTGAACTCAACGAGATTATTAAGGCTGCAATACCTGCCAAGAAGAGACAGAATGGACATCCATCCAAGAAGACCTTCCAGGCAATAAGAATTGAATGTAACAGAGAACTGGAAGTGTTAAAGGATTCGCTCGAGGGGATGATAGACAGACTTAATTCTGGCGGAAGACTTGCGATAATCACCTTCCATTCGTTAGAGGATCGAATAGTCAAGGTGGCATTTAAGAATGCTGAGAATCCATGTACATGCCCACCGGAGTTTCCGGTATGTGTGTGCGGTAAGGTAAGCAAGGGTAAGAATGTTACAAGAAAGCCTATAATCCCATCTGATGAGGAGATGGAGGAGAATAGCAGATCGAAAAGTTCTAAGTTAAGGATTTTTGAAAGAATATAAAGCTGAGTGTGGGGACATTAAAGCAAATGGGTAATTCAACAACTAGTAGAAACAGCACAAATAACGTAAGAAGAGAAGCTTATGTATATGGCAATACTGTTAGAAAGACAGCACCTGACAGACAGGCTGAGCGTCAGTTAAGAAGAGTTCAGAGAAATCAGGCAAAAGCACGTTACATGAACTTCGGATATGTGGTATTCTTAAGTATAGCGATATTTGTAACGGCGCTTACATTACTTGGATATGTTAAGATGCGTTCAGAGCTCACAATGAGCATCAAGAGAGTGGCAACACTGGAGAATCAGTATAATACCCTTAAGCTTACTAATGATGAGAACCTTGCCAGAATTAATGGTGCAGTTAATCTTGAGGATATTAAGAGAATCGCTATTGAAGAATTAGGAATGACATATGCTAAAGAGGGTCAGGTCGTTGTAATCGACAGCGAGGGTAGCGATTACGTAAGACAGTTACGTGACCTATAGATCTAAGGGGTGCCTATATGGCTGATAATAGAAATAGGCGTACTAAAATAAATAGACCATATAGTGATAAAGTTGAAGAGAAGCTAGTAATACTGTTCTTAGCAGTAATACTAGCTTTTGTCGGGTTAAGCATTAAGCTTGTAACTATTACCAGGGATAACGGAGAGAGGTACAAAAAGCAGGTTCTCAGCCAGCAGCAGTATGAGAGTACTGTTATTCCTTTCAGACGTGGAGATATCCTTGATTCCATGGGTAATAAGCTTGCCATATCTGATAAGGTATATAACCTGATTATAGACAGCAAAGCCATTATGAATGATGAGGAGAACTTAGAGCCTACGATGATAGCTCTAAGGAGCAGCTTCCCTGGCTTTAATGAGAACGCGGTGAGGAGTTATATCGCTTCCAATCCAACCTCACAGTACTATGTATCAATGAAGCAGATAACCTATGACCAGGTGGCTGTATATAACGAATATGTAGCTAATGCTGAGGACGCATCACATATTAAGGGTGTATGGTTCGAAGAGGAAT
>JAZLFL010000229.1:0-2797 GCA_045615825.1 Lachnospiraceae bacterium | reverse complement strand
TAAGTATCTGATTATCAATAAGGGAAGTGTACTCTCAAGAGATCAGATAATGCTGAGAGTATGGGGAACTGATTATGAGGGCGAGAGTAGGACTGTTGATATGCATATCAAGACATTAAGGCAGAAGCTGGGTGGTGCTGGTGAGCATATTAAGACGGTCAGAAATGTTGGGTATCTTATAGAGTAGAAGGATAAGTATAATGATGCAGAAGATTAATATCAGGCTTATAATGGTTGCGGTTCTGGCAGCAGTCATGACTATGATCTCTATAATAATTGTATGCTACAGTCTGTTTCAGGAGCAGGTTAAGAAGGACCTTAGAATAACTGCTAATGCGCTGGCTGTAACGGGTGTATCAGAATTCACTAAGGATAATGTGTCCTATGATGAGAAGGACCTAAGAATCACCTGGATAGCAGCGGATGGAACCGTTATATATGATAATGATGTATTAGCCGGTACAATGGGTAATCATCTGAAGCGCCCGGAGGTATCTGCTGCCTTTGAGACAGGATCCGGAGAATCGATAAGAGAGTCCGACACACTGAATATGAAGACCTTCTATCACGCCGTACTTCTTAAAGATGGTACGGTTCTTCGTGTGTCTACGGAAGCAAGAAGTCTTCGAAGCGTATTCGTGCAGATATTCCCGATTATGCTTATTGTTGTGCTTATTATTTTTATTATATGTGTGTTCATCAGTAATCTGCTTACCAAGCGGCTTATGCTTCCTATCAAGGAGATGGCGGAGAATATTGACAGCGTGCCGGGAGAATCGGTCTATAAGGAGCTGTCTCCGTTCATCGTAAGAATCCGTGAACAGCATGAAGATATTCTGGCAGCAGCCAAGAACAGGCAGGACTTTACTGCCAATGTGTCCCATGAGTTAAAAACGCCTTTAACTGCGATATCCGGCTATGCCGAACTTATTGAGAACAACATGGTTGATGGTGATAAGCAGGTTAAGTTTGCTGGAGACATAAGGAAGAATGCTGACAGACTTGTAGCTCTTATTAATGACATAATAAGACTGTCAGAGCTTGACCATAGTGAGACCGGTGTCAATTATTCCAAACAGAATCTGTATGAGATAGCGCAGGAACGCGTGGAACTTTTACAGGATACTGCAGCCAGAAAAGATGTTACCCTTACCCTGTCAGGTGAAGATACCTGTGTATGCTCTAACAGAGGTATGCTGATAGAGCTGCTTGATAATCTCATCCAAAATGCAATCAGATATAATGTTCCTGGTGGGAAGGTGGATGTAGAGGTATCAGCGTCAGGGCAGGAGACTGTTCTTACAGTGAAGGATACTGGAATTGGAATTCCTGATGAGGATAAGGACAGAGTATTCGAGAGATTCTACAGAGTGGATAAGAGCAGGTCAAGAGATACTGGCGGAACAGGACTGGGGCTTGCAATTGTTAAGCATATTGTAGAGCTTCATGATGGCAGAATTGAACTTGACAGCAAGCTAAATGCCGGCACATGCATTAAGATATTCCTATAAGATAAGTTGAAAGGACAAAATGATACCCCTTTACTGTTTGGGCAGTAGAGGGGTTAATTATTAGTTAAGATATTTTGTTTTAAGAAGGTTGTATAATTTGCCAACCGACAGACCCTGTATGAGAGTTGTAAAGATGATGGTTATATATGTTACATACAGGATGAAATTGTAGATCTCAACTGGCAGGAATGAACTGGCGCTCATTGCAAGGGCCAGACATAAGCCACCCTTTAATCCTCCCCAGGTCATAAGTATTGAGAAAGGTCTAATCTGATATCCATCCGGAAGCTGCTTACAGGCTGCGGTGGAGATATATACTCCGATATATCTTGCACATATATTGAAAAGAATGGCTGCAATTCCAATAATAATCAGATGTGGAATTCCTGATACGAAGACGAAGGACAGACCGATTAATACATACAGTATGTAGTTGAATAAGGTATCAACAACCTTCCAGAAATCTTTGTAATATTCTCTGGGATCAACATCCGTATGAGCAGCCCTGTATTCGTCCATCTTGGTCGAATAGTAGATACCACATACTACGGAAGCAATTACACCTGAGAAACCGAACTCCTCACAGATACAGTATGAGAGGGTAACGGACAACATTGATATTATTATGTGCTTAATAGGATCCCTCGTCATGCTTATGAGCTTGAAGAATACGAACGATATAAGGAAGCCGACAACCAGTGCTCCGAAGAGTTCCTTGAACATAACCACGAAGAAGTTGCTGGCCTTGGTGTCTGTATAGAGCTCCCTTAAGAAGATAAACAGTGCCACACCGGTACCATCATTGAATAATGATTCGCCCTCCATAATAGCAGTAACATTTTTGGATAAGCCTAATTTATTGAGGATTCCTGTTGCGGCAATTGGGTCTGTAGGAGACACAATTGAACCTAACAGAACACATAATGTGAAGCCAACCCGCATTCCAAGTAAAGCTGTAATTCCCCAGAATAATAAACCATATATCAGTGAAGTAATAACTGTTGTTAAGAAAGCAAGCAGACATATTGGCTTGAAGTTATTAACAAGCTCAGGAAGCTTAAGCTCACTTGCGCCCGTGAAGAGCATGAAACAGAGAAGTACATCCAACAGTATCTTATCAATGCTGTATTTGTTAAGCATATCAATGATGCTTGCAGATGGTGTCAGTATATTCTTATAAGATAGTACTGAAAGACATATACCTATAATGAGTGAAAACAGCAGTAAGGCTATTTCGCTGGGCATCTTGGTAACCTTATCATTAATAAGTGTGAATACCACAATCA
>JAZLFL010000228.1:0-6054 GCA_045615825.1 Lachnospiraceae bacterium | reverse complement strand
TGCAGATGCTCTTGGTATTGATATATCCCAGGTAAGTGTTAAGGCAACTACTGAGGAAGGACTGGGATTCACTGGTGAAGGCAAGGGTATATCAGCTCAGGCCATATGTATGCTTAACAGTCCAATAGATTTTGCAACAATGGATGTTGCTAATGAAGCTCCTAATTGTGAACGATGTAGCGGCTGTAAAAGGAATTAATTAAGAACAATTCGTTTGACAGTGGAGTTTATTATTATGGGAATCATTAAGACAATAAAAGAAGAAATTGAGATTATTAAGGAAAGAGATCCTGCTATTCACAGCAATATGGAGGTTTTACTCTATCCAAGCTTTAAGGCAATGTTATATTATCGCGCAGCGCATAAGCAGTATGTGAAGGGACATTACTTTTTGGCAAGACTTATATCCCAGAAGGGTGTAAGAAGGACCGGAATAGAGATTCATCCAGGTGCTAAGATTGGTAAGGGATTTTTCATAGATCATGGAACAGGTGTTGTAATCGGTGAGACTTCAATCATTGGTGACAACGTTACTCTCTATCAGGGTGTAACACTTGGAGGTACTGGTAAGGAGCAGGGTAAGAGACATCCAACAATCGGCAACAATGTTATGATTAGCACGGGTGCCAAAGTCTTAGGCTCTTTTACAATAGGAGACAATAGTAAAATTGGTGCCGGGTCAGTCGTTCTTGAGGAGGTACCGCCTAATTCGACTGTAGTGGGAGTTCCAGGACGAGTAGTTAAGCGTAATAACGAGGCGCTTCCACAGGATGAGCTGGATCAGATACATCTTCCAGACCCTGTAAGAGAAGATATTGTTAACTTGCAGATGGCTAATTCGGAGCTCATTAACAGAGTACTTGAACTTGAGGCTACTGTTAAGAGAATGGAGAAATAGAGGAGAACATATATTATGAAAATCTACAATTCACTTACTAAAAGAGTTGAGGACTTCAAACCAAATGAAGAAGGAAAGGTAGCAATGTATACCTGTGGTCCTACAGTATACCATTTCGCACATATTGGTAACCTTCGCAGCTACATCATGGAAGATGTATTAGAGAAGTTATTAAGATACAGCGGATATGATGTGAAGAGAGTAATGAATATTACTGATGTTGGACACCTCTCAAGTGACGCTGATACTGGCGAAGATAAGATGCTTAAGGGTGCCAAGAGAGAGAATAAGACTGTAATGGAGATTGCAAAGTTCTATACAGATGCATTCTTCTCAGACTGCGCTAAGCTTAATATCAAGACTCCTGATGTTGTTGAGCCAGCTACTAACTGTATTGATGAGTTCATCAACATGATTAAGGTCTTATTAGAGAAGGGGTATGCATATCAGGCAGGCGAGAATATCTATTTCGATACATCCAAGCTTGATGAGTATTATGTATTTGGTAACCAGAGCGAGGATGAGCTCATGGTTGGCGTACGTGATGATGTAACAGAAGATGATAATAAGAAGAATAAGAATGACTTTGTATTATGGTTCACCAAGTCCAAGTTCGAGGATCAGGCCCTTAAGTGGGATTCGCCATGGGGCGTTGGATATCCTGGATGGCATATTGAGTGTTCATGCATCAGTATGAAGCATCTTGGTGAATATATGGATATCCACTGTGGTGGTATTGATAATATGTTCCCACATCATACTAATGAGATTGCACAGACAGAGAGCTATACAGGACATAAGTGGTGTAACTACTGGTTCCATGTTCATCACCTCAACGATGAGAGAGGTAAGATGAGTAAGTCTAAGGGTGGTTTCCTTACTGTAAGTAAGCTTGAAGAGGACGGATTCGATCCACTCGTATACAGAATGTTCTGCTTACAGAGCCATTATCGTAAGCCACTTGTATTCAGAGAAGATATTATGAATCAGGTTGCTGATACATATAAGAAGCTTAAGAAGAGAATTGCTGCACTTGATGCTTCTGGCGAGGTCAATGAGGCTGTAGTAAGTGAGTGGCATGACAAGTTCGTAACAGAGGTTGGTAATGATGTTAATACATCAATGGGTATCACTCTTGTCTATGATGTACTTAAGGCTGATATTGATGGCGTAACTAAGCGTGCAATCATTGATGATTTCGACAAGGTATTATCGCTTGATCTCCTTAAGGAGGAAGTAGCAGAAGCTCCAGCAGCTGATGATGAGCTTACAGCTTATGTTGAGGCTAAGATTGAGGAGCGTAAGGAAGCTAAGAAGGCTAAGGACTTCGCTAAGGCAGATGCAATACGTGATGAGTTATTATCTAAGGGAATTGCAATTAAGGACACAAGAGAAGGCGTTGTGTGGGAGAGAGTGTAATGACTTTTCTCGAAGAGATTAAGAAAGAATTCGAAGTGGAAGAGGTGGATATTAAGACATATTCACCTTTAACACTTGCTTTTATTGGTGACTGTGTATTCGACCTTGTTATACGCACGATTGTTGTTGGCAGGGCTAACCGTCAGCCAGAGAAGCTTCATAAGCTTAAGGCAGGCATTGTCAAGGCTGGTACTCAGGCTAAGATGGCACAGGCGTTAATGGATGACCTGACTGAGGAAGAGGCTGGATATTACAGAAGGGGCAGGAATGCTCATTCATACTCGTCAGCGAAGAATGCCAGCGTCGGAGACTATAGGAAGGCAACAGGCTTCGAGGCGCTGCTCGGCTTCTTATATCTGACCAATCAGAATGATAGAATATTGGAGCTGACAAAGCTTGGACTTGAGAAAGTTGATATCAGTATCTAACGGAGAATACAGATGGAAAACAGTAAAGTAACAGAAAGCTATATCGAAGGAAGAAATCCTGTAATTGAAGCATTTCGTTCGGGAAGACCTATCGATAAATTATATATACTTGATGGCTGTAATGATGGCCCTATGATGACTATCAAGAGAGAGGCTAAGAAGCATGATACTTATATTAAGTATGTAGCTAAGGAGCGACTTGATCAGATGTCAGAGACAGGTATGCATCAGGGCGTAATCGCATATGCCGCAGCATATGAGTATAGTGAGATGGAAGATATTTTCGCATTAGCTGAGAAGAAGGGTGAGGCACCATTCGTATATATCCTTGATAATATTGAGGATCCACATAATCTTGGTGCTATTATCCGTACAGCGAATCTCTCTGGAGCACATGGCGTTATTATCCCTAAGAACAGAGCAGTAGGACTTACATCAACAGTTGCCAGGACAAGTGCAGGTGCTCTTAATTATACACCTGTTGTTCGAGTAACTAATATCTCCAAGACTATTGAAGAGCTTAAGAACAAGGGGATGTGGTTCGTTTGCGCCGACATGGATGGCGATATTATGTATGACCTTAATCTTACAGGTTCTATAGGCCTTGTTATAGGCAATGAGGGTGATGGAGTAAGCAGACTCGTTAAGGAGAAATGTGACTACGTTGCACGTATTCCTATGAAGGGGGATATTGATTCTTTAAATGCTTCAGTGGCAGCAGGTGTACTTGGATTCGAGATAGTAAGACAGAGAAGATGCAAATAGATTATTCAAAGTATTCAGATGAAGAGCTGATTGGATTAGTCCGTAATAAGGATACTGGAGCCAGTGATTATCTCGTGAATAAGTATAAATCGTTAGCAGGTATATTAGCCCGTGCTAAGTTCATACCGGGGGCTGATATGGATGATACAATTCAGGAGGGTATGATCGGCCTGTTCAAGGCGATAAGAGATTATGAGCCTGGTAATGGTGCCAGTTTCGCTACATTCGCTAATTTGTGTATCAGCAGGCAGATATCTACAGCAATTGAATCCTCTAACAGGCAGAAAAATATTCCACTTAATACATATATATCATTCTATGCGGATGATAAGAATGAAGATGGTGAGGATTCAAGAAGCCTTATCGATGAGTATGTGGATGAATCTACTATGAGTCCTGAGCAGGTACTTATTGATATGGAGAACACAAGAAAGCTTGAAGAAGAGATTAAGAACAGCCTAAGTAAATTCGAGCAGGATGTTCTCGAACTGCATCTTGCGGGAGTGGGTTATGTGGATATAGCCAAGGCGCTTAATCGTGATCCTAAGTCATGTGATAATGCCCTGCAGAGGATAAGAGGCAAGATTAAGAAGATAGTAGAGAAGTAATGTCTGACATTAATGTCTGACATTTATGTCTAACATGGCATGTTAAATTGACAGACACACCTCCCTATGATAATATACTGTTCGTTGAGTGCTGCTATAGCTCAGTCGGTAGAGCGTCGCATTGGTAGTGCGGAGGTCACGGGTCCGATTCCCGTTAGCAGCTTAAAAAGCGCCGTTTTACGGCGCTTTTTTGATATAAAAACATATAATTGCAATTGTGTTGTCCCAAATATTGTCCTCACCACATAATCTTGTATTCGGCCCGGACGGGCAATGTTTCAGGCGTCACATTTTCTGGTGGTATATAGACACTTACAGAACCATCATTATTGACATGTGTCTGCTGTCCTTTATAGAGAACCTTGTAACCTTCTGCATCATAGAGGGTGACAAGATACCTTTCTTCAGCGTGTGAGTAGGTATTGCCAAGCAGGAGAGCAGCGAAGGCAACCGTTGCTAACAGAATAAGCAGCTTAAGCCCACGTCCCATATGTATATTCTTATTACATATCCATTTCATGTTTCTTAATTCCTTCCGTGTGAATAGCGGGATGAATAGCAGAATAATAAGCATAATCCCAAGTAACAAATAGATGACATCAGACGTAGATACGTAAGTTCTACAACTGATGATAGAGAATAGTGCGAATAGAGATTTAATAGAAGTATTAATTGTGGGGCGGGACATATAGCTAAGCCTTGCATATATATTCCTGCCCTGTAAGGCATCGATCACCTCTGACATGGACTGGAATCTGTGAATCGGATTCTCGTTCGTGCACCGCCTTATTACATACCGGATGGTTGCATTATCGTGCCCGTTAAACAACTTCTTAAGAGTTTTTCCATATGAGTATATGTCGGAAGTAATATCTACCTTTTGGCCATGTGACTGTTCTGGGGACGCATAGCCTTTAGTTCCACTGATGCGTCCAGGGTACGCCATATCCTTAAGATATATGCTGCCTAAGTCAACCAGATGAAGCCTGCCGTTATTATCAATCAGAATATTGTCGGGCTTACAGTCAAGATAGAGCATGGCTGGACTGCAGTTATGCAGGTAATCAAGTGCCTCCGCAAGCTGTATGGACAGATCAGTTATCTCCCGTATGCTGCACTTGTGCTTCCTGACATATTTATACAGTGGAAGTCCTTCGACATAATCCATCACAATATAGTGCCTGTCGCCTTCAGTTCCCGTGTCCACAATTCTGGGAAAAAATCCTCCACTGACATTACATAGAGCGGTTATTTCCTGATCACTTCGGCCTGATAATAGCTTAAGCGCCCACTTCTTATTAAGTTTTTCATCAAGGACTAAGAAGACCGCCCCCGTTCCGCCAGTGCCAAGTGAACGTAAGACTTTGTACCTTCCTGCGATTAAGGAATTATTAGCATTATTCATTAGAGACTCCTTTCGTAGTAGCAATTACTATAGCGGTGCTGTTGTCAGATTCAATATTCTTAACTCTGGTATCATATAAGTCAGCCAGCCATTCATTCAAATGAGATTCAGTATCCGCTGGAATATGGCTGTTAAGAAGCTCCTTATGCAGTCGTCTGTAGAAGCCGTCGGTAGCAAGCAGAAGAGCCTCGTTATTTTTCATATATATTCGCTTTATCTGTGGCCTGTGATATCTGCCAGTACCGATGCATTTAACAAGTACGCGGTTGATAATGTCATCCTTCGTAAGCAGTCTTGAGTGTGCCTGCAGGCTGCTTCCCTTATGGACAGAATCATTGCTAGACAGCTTATACACCCGGCTATCTCCAGTATTAATTAAGAATCCCCGCCTTCCTACAAGTACAACAAGGCTGCATGTTGTACCGGTATTGTTATCGCTAAATCTTAGCTTCAGATCGTTATGGCAGCGGCTTAAAGTCCGGCACATAAGCCTTCTTAGGTAACGAAGACTGGTGCACTTATCAGTATGTG
>JAZLFL010000227.1:0-3425 GCA_045615825.1 Lachnospiraceae bacterium | reverse complement strand
CATGGGTATTGTTACTGACTATGGCATTACCGGTATCGAGATAATGCTGCCATGTATATTTGCATTGTCGCTTATCGTGTATACAAAGGCGGATGATGCACTTAAAGTAGCCAATAAGAAGGATATTATTAGCGCGGTAGTGGTTGGAGTAATCTTTGCTGTTGCTACAGTTGTGGGTTCCAATATCGATGTGTGGGAACAGACTATCAGCCCTGTAGGACTTAAGGATATAGTAGCATGTCCAGTACTTGCAGTATTTTTCTCGGCGGCAGTATTACTGCTTTTTGCATATATAGATAAGAACCGTAAGGGTAATAGTGATGTAAAGGAGGAATTGCCTGACAAGGCGACCTTTTTTCGAATAAGCGTACTGATGCTTATATGCTGGATGCCATATTATCTTACGATGCTTCCGGGTAATTTAGGCAAGGACACATTCGAGTCTGTTGATATGTGCCTGGGAAGAATTCCATGGACTAATCATCATCCTATATTTTTTACAGCACTTATTAATATTGTGATTAAGCTGACCAGCTTTGCAGGATCAATAACCTTTAGTGTGGCTATATTCACGTTCCTGCATATGATTGTGGTGGCTTTTGTGCTTTCGTATTTTGCCTGCAAACTGTGCAGGAGATATCGAATTATCTCAGCCATATTCTTCACTTTAAATCCAGTTGTAGCTATGTTCTCTATCTATATCAGTAAGGATGTACTCTTTAGCTGTGCGATGGTTATGCTTGTACTTAAGCTGTATGACATTGTTAATGATGATGACATTAGTAAGAAAGATGGAATACTTCTTGGGGTGTATTCGCTATTAACAATGCTACTGCGCAATAATGGATTATTAATTATCTGTGTGCTTGCTATTGTTATGGCGATTGTATATCGTAAGTCGCTTAAGGTTGTGATACTTGCGTTATTAGCTCCTATTATCATATTTTTGATATTAAAAAAAGCTTCCTATGCAGCATTGGATATTGCACCAGAATCATTTGCTGAGTCAGCATCTATTCCACTTCAGCAAATTGGATATGTTATATGCGAGGCTAAAGGTGTTGACTTTAGTAGCGATGTTGATGCCTCGATAAATTCTTATATATCAGATGACGATGTGAGAATAACAGGATTGTCTGCTGAAGATCTTGATTTTTTACAGTGTCTGATGCCATTTGAGAGGGTTGCAGAAGTATACAACCTTGGCTATACCGATGATTACAAGTTCGATTCGCAATTTGATGATGCCTTACTTAATGAGAATAAAGGCAGATTCATAGGTATCTGGTTCAAGGCACTTCCTGGTAACTTCGGCTCATATGTGGATGCATATCTGGCACAGACTGCAGGCTATTGGCATTATGGTGAGACTAATACATTATGTACTCAGGGTATCTGGGAAGATAATGAGATTGGCGTAGAGAGAATAGATGTTATTAGGAATATAACAGGCATATCTCTATATGGAATAATAGAGAAGCTAATGCTTGGCATGCGTAAGGCACCATTACTGTGCATACTTACAAGTATGGCTATGCAGTTCTATTTTATTCTGTTACTGGTGATAGATTATATAAGATGTGGCAGATATAAGAGGATAATAGCAATGTTACCATTGCTGCTTCTATGGATAAGCATAATGATTGCCACACCGGCATTCTGCCTGTTCAGATATACATATCCAATGTTCCTATTGTGGCCATTTACTATACAGGAACTGATTGAGGGGAATAAGTGAAAAAGACTATTATTGTAATGCCTGTTGCCAATGAGGAGGCAACCATGGCAGATGTGCTTGATGAGATTCTGGCACTTGATTATGACAATCTGTATATATATCCAGTAATTGATGATTACTCCAAGGATAGAACCGAGGAGATTGTCAGAAGCTATGAGAGTACTGGAAGAGTAAAATGTATTTTCTATAAGGAAAGCAGGGGCGTAATCACCTGTTATCTTGAAGGCTTCAGACAGGCCTTAACTGATGGCGCGGAGAGGATTATCGAGATGGATGGCGGTGGAAGTCATCTTCCATCTGAGATACCACAGTTCATAGATAAGCTTGATGAAGGCTATGACTGTGTGTGGGGATCGAGATTCATAGAGGGTGGTGGAATCAGTTCGCAGCCTCTCTATAGAAGGATACTTAGCGGAGGAGGCACATGGCTTGCGAATATTGTGCTTGGTACCAGACTTAAGGATATGACGAGTGGCTTCGAAGCCTTCCAGAGAGAAGTTCTGGAGAATATGAATCTTGATAAGTTCTTAAGCTTAGGTCATATGTATCAGACAGAGATGAGATTCTACTGTAGGAAGCTACATACAGTTGAGGTGCCAATTCATTATGTTGGCAGTAGTTCAAGCCTTAAGATGAAGTCGGTAACAGAAGCACTTAAGATATTGTTTGAACTTAAGAAGCATGAGAAATTGATTTGGAAAAAGTAGCGTATTACTAACTGGTGATTACCTATGAACGTTAAATATTTGATATTAGGTGCAGGTCCTGCGGGCCTGACTTTTGCTAACTGCTTGAAGAAAGCAGGAGAAGATAACTTTATAATGGTTGAGAAGGAGGAGACGGTTGGTGGTCTCTGTCGATCTGAAGATGTAGATGGAGCCCCTCTTGACATAGGTGGTGGACATTTCCTGGACACCAGAAGACCTAGTGTTAACCGCTTCCTATTCCAGTTCATGCCAGAAGATGAATGGATCAGATACAGCAGAGACAGTCGTATCAGTGTAAGCCTTGTTCCAGAGGGAAGCACATCGGGTAAGGCTAAGACATATGAGCTCCATCATCCATTTGAAGCTAATATATGGGAACTTCCCAAGGCACAGCAGAAGAGATATCTTGAATCTATTGCGGTAGCAGGCTGCAATAATGGAGTGCCTAAGCCTAATAAGTTCGTAGACTGGATCACATGGAAGCTTGGTAAGGATATCGCTAAGGATTACATGATCCCCTACAACACCAAGATGTTCGCTAATAATCTTAATGAGCTTGGTACATACTGGCTGGAGAAGCTTCCTAATGTAAGCTATGAAGAGACTCTTGAGTCCTGCAGGCAGAAAAAGGCCTATGGTTCACAACCAGGTCATGCAGAGTTCTACTATCCTAAGAAATATGGATACGGAGAGCTGTGGCTTCGAATGGGAAATGAGCTTGGAGATAAGCTGATTACAGGTGCCGGTGTTCAGGCCATCGATAGTCTTAATCAGATTGCGACATTAGAAGATGGAACAGCGATTAAGGCTGAGTATATAATCACTACTATCCCTTGGAACAGCTTCGAATTCAAATGGGCTCCTACCAAGATTAAGGACAATATTAAGAAGCTTAAGTCGACTTCTATTAATATCACTTATAAGCCAGAGACTCTTAATACAGAGGCTCATTGGATATATTATCCGGATATGTCGCTGGA
>JAZLFL010000226.1:0-6169 GCA_045615825.1 Lachnospiraceae bacterium | reverse complement strand
ATCACTCAGACTACTATTCCGGCAGGACTAATCAATTACAGCAATTCATCTCTTTCGGTTGCAGCCATCAGATACAAGGTGCTTAAGGAAGAGGATGCCAAGACTCAGGGACTTCTGGACGGAGTAAGCTGGGATGAATACAAGCTGGCTAATTCAGAGAGAACCAAGATAGATACAGATGAAGATCTCGTTAATATGGTTGCCAAGGCAAGTGGTATTGCTGTTGAGAATATCAGCTTTGTATCTTATGAAGAACCGTTATTCATCGATAAGGAATCTGCTAATATCAACTTCACAGATATTATCCAGATTGTGCTTATTATAGTTATCTTAGGATTGCTTGCATTTGTAATCTTAAGAAGCATGAGAACGGATACAACTCAGGAAGTTGAGGAAGAGCTGTCAGTCGAGACACTTTTACAGTCTACACCTGAGGCTGAGCTTGAAGATATCGAGTTAGAGACTAAGTCTGAGACTCGTAAGATGATAGAGAAATTCGTTGATGAGAATCCGGAATCGGCAGCTGCGCTGCTTCGTAACTGGCTCAACGAGGATTGGGATTAGCATTAGACCAGGGGAGAGACAATGGCTAAAGCACAGATGGATGAAAAACTTACCGGACTACAGAAGTCCGCAATATTACTAATTGCTCTGGGACCAGAGAAGTCAGCTACAATCTTCAAGCATCTTAAGGAAGAGGAGATTGAAGAGCTTACACTTGAGATTGCCAATACCAGAAGTATTACACCTCAGGTTAAGGATGCTGTAGTAGATGAATTCTATCAGGTATGTCTGGCTCAGCAGTATATTGCAGAGGGTGGTATTGGATATGCTAAGGAACTTCTTGAGAAGGCGTTGGGCGATGAGGCTGCTGTAGAGGTTATCACCAAGCTTACAGCCTCACTTCAGGTTAAGCCATTCGAGTTCGTTCGTAAGGCAGAGCCTAGCCAGCTGCTCAACTTTATTCAGGATGAGCATCCACAGACTATCGCTCTTATTCTTTCGTATGTATCAGCTTCGCAGGCTTCACAGATTATCTCGGCACTTCCTCCAGAGAGACAGGCAGATGTAGCCAAGAGAGTTGCTCTTATGGATCGTACATCTCCAGATGTCATCAAGGAAGTTGAGAAGATTCTCGAGAGCAAGCTTGCCAGCTTAGTTAACCAGGATTACACCATTGTTGGTGGTGTTGACCAGGTTGTAGAGATCTTAAACTCTGTAGACCGTGGAACAGAGAAGCATATCATGGAAGTTCTGGAGATCGAGGAGCCAGAGCTTGCAGACGAGATCAGAAAGAAAATGTTCGTATTCGAGGATATTCTGCTGCTTGATGACAGAGCTATCCAGAGAGTACTTCGTGATGTTGATAATAACGACCTTGGTCTTGCGCTTAAGGGAAGCAATGAGCAGGTACAGGGAGCAATCTTCAATAACCTGTCTAAGCGTCTTGCAACAATGATTAAGGAAGATATGGAATTCATGGGTCCTGTACGTATGAAGGATGTTGAGGAGGCTCAGCAGAAGATTGTTAATATCATACGTAAGTTAGAGGATTCAGGAGAGATTGTAATCTCAAGAGGCGGAGGCGACGAGATCATTGTCTAAAGCAGATATTAAGGGTAGTAACCTTGTTAAGTCTTACCGCCTTGCCGGTGTTCAGGCAGAGACAAGAGTCATTGACTCGAATAGTTCTATCCAGGAAAAACTTGATAGAATTCGCTTTGTGATGCCAACTCCAGTTGCTGTCAGTAATGGGGATGATGGAAGTGAGCCGGAATTCGTGGATGGTCTCGATGCACTGATGCTGGATGCGCTTACTATGGATAGCGAGGGAGAAACATTTGATGAAGATGGTAATCCGATATCCAATGTTATCAAGGCAGGAGTTAATGAACCGGAAGTGCCTGTATATACAGGTCCGGATCCGGCAGAACTGATTGCTGAGGCAGAAGCTCAGATTGAAGAGATGAGAAGAGCTGCCGAGGAAGATATTGAGAGAGCAAAGGCTGAAGGCTACAACGAGGGTATGCAGGCTGGCTATAATGACGGAATGGCTAAGGCCAATGCCGAGGTGGAGGCAGCCTGGAATGAACTGGGAGAGGCGAAAGCACAGTTTGAGGCAGAGTCTGCACAGTACCTGGCGGACATTGAGCCACAGTTCATAAGCACATTAACTGCCATATATGAGAAGGTTATACAGATTAATTTAAGTGAGCAGCAGGATGTTATTGTTAAGCTGCTTCACAATACATTATCCCAGGTTGAGTCGTGTAAGAATTATCTTATTCACGTAAGCGAAGATGATTACGCTTATGTCAGTGAGAACAGGGCCAAGCTTATTACAGCATCAATGCCTGAGGATGTAACTATTGATATCGTTGAAGACTTTGGTATGAAGGCCGGAGACGCAATGATAGAGACTACAAGTGGAATATATGACTGTGGCGTAGGCACACAGATGGAGACACTCAAGAAAAAACTTGAAATATTGTCCTTTACACCATAGAGGATACAAACTTAATTTAGTTGGAGGAAGACTTGGAAGCATCTGGAATTCGATTTGAAAAATATATGAATCTGTGCGACGAGTCTTTTTTTACTAGAAAAGGCAAAATCGTAAATGTAGTCGGTCTTACAATTGAGTCGGCAGGACCGGATTCTACATTAGGTGACGTGTGTTATATATACCCTGAAGATTCTACTATTAAGCCTATAATGGCGGAGGTTATTGGCTTCAGGGAGGGCAAGACACAGCTGATGCCCTATGACAATACTGACGGAATAGGAATTGGAAGTATTGTTGTTAATACTGGCTCGCCTCTGACTGTTAATGTATCAGATTCACTGCTTGGCAAGACTCTTGATGGCCTTGGAAGACCAAGTGACGGTTCTGTCATAACTGACGGAGCGCCATATTCTGTTGAATGTGCACCACCTGATCCTATGAGCAGGAAGATCATTGATGAGGTTCTGACCCTTGGCGTTAAGGCTGTTGACGGTCTTATGACTATCGGTAAGGGACAGAGAATAGGAATCTTTGCGGGCTCTGGTGTTGGTAAGTCAACTCTTATGGGTATGTTCGCCCGTAATACCAAAGCGGATATTAATGTTATAGCTCTTATCGGTGAGCGAGGCCGAGAGGTAAGAGAATTCATAGAAAGAGATTTAGGTCCTGAAGGAATGAAGAGATCGGTAGTAGTAGTTGCTACCTCCGACAGACCAGCCCTGGAGCGTAATAAGGCTGCGAAGACCGCAACCGCAATCGCTGAATATTTCAGGGATCAGGGTAAGGATGTACTGCTTATGATGGATTCACTGACGCGATTCTCAATGGCTCAGCGAGAGATTGGACTTGCGAATGGTGAGCCACCGGTATCAAGAGGCTATCCGCCGAGTGTGTATGCTGAGATGCCTAAGCTGCTTGAGAGAGCCGGCTGTAATGATGTTGGTTCCATTACAGGTCTTTATACTGTACTTGTAGACGGTGATGATTTCAATGAGCCAATTACAGATACTGCAAGATCGATTCTTGACGGACATATAATGCTTAACCGTAAGCTTGCTCATAAGAACCATTACCCTGCAATTGATGTGCTGCAGAGTATATCACGTTGTATGAGCCAGATTGTTGACCGTCCTCATAAGGAGGTTGCAGGCAAGCTTAAGAACGTTCTTGCGACATATAATGATGCAGAAGATCTGATCAATATCGGTGCCTATAAGAAGGGCAGCAATAAGAATATTGATTACGCAATAGAGAAAATTGATGCAGTTAATTCGTTCCTCTTACAGAGCACGGAGGATAAGTTCTCGTATGAGGATACACTGCAGATAATGAATGGACTGTTTGAATAATGGCTAAGTTCCTGTATAAAATGCAGAACGTCCTTGACGTTAAACTGAAGATGGAAGACCAGGCCAAGACGGCTTTCGCGACAGCGGTGGCAGCCCTTAATGAGGAGGAAGAAAAGCTTCAGATTCTCATCGAGCGTAGAGAATTCTACGAGGAAAAGGGACGGAAGATGAGAGAGAGCATCCTTGATATCAATGAGATGAGGGAGAATACCCGGGCAATTGATAATCTTAAGGAGCAGATAACCGCCCAGCGTGAGAATGTGAAGAGGGCCGAGGAAGTGGTTGAGAGAGCCAGAGGTAAGCTTCAGGTAGCCATGCAGGAGCGTAAGATACAGGATAAGCTTAAGGAGAATGCTTTCGAGGTGTTCAAGCAGGAATTAAGTGCTGCGGAGAGCAAGGAAGTAGACGAGTTAGTTAGTTATAGACACGGTAGGAAATAATTGGAGATTTAGATGGCAGATTACGAAGATAGTGCAGCGGAATTAGCCCACTTAAAAGAAGAGAAAAAAGCTTTTAAAGAAGAGCGTAAAAGAGATAAGGCTGAGCAGAAGGCTAAGAAGAAGGAAGCGAAGAAGCGCGCCAAGGAGCTGGCTGATGAAGAGGCAAGAATTGATGCGGATGATGGCAGCAATCTGCCAGTAATATTCACAACAATCATTATTGTTTTAGTATGGCTGGCAATTATCTGTGCGCTTATTAAGCTTGATGTTGGCGGATTTGGATCGGGTGTGCTTGCACCAGTGCTTAAGAATGTACCTGTTGTTAACAAGATCCTTCCTGACAGCGCAACATCTACAGCCATGCGTGATGCAGATGACGTGGATCTTACAGGATATTCATCGCTTAAGGAAGCTGTTAAGGAGATACAGGCCCTCCAGGCAGAGCTTGCTGAGACACAGGCTAACAGTGCTGCCAAGGATGAGCAGATATCTTCTCTTAATGAAGAGGTGAGCAGACTTCAGACATTCGAGGACAAGCAGGTTGAGTTCGAGAGAATCAAGAATGAGTTCTACAACGAGGTAGTCTATGCCCAGAACGGACCTGGCTCGGATGTATATGTTAAGTACTATGAGTCAATGGATCCGACTACTGCGGAGACACTGTATAAGCAGGTCATTGTACAGGAACAGGTTGACGAAGAGATTAAGAACTATGCGCAGGCATATTCAGATATGAAGCCAAAGGCGGCAGCATCCATTTTTGAGGATATGACGGATGATTTGGACCTTGCGGCCAAGATATTATGGCAGATGGAGCCGGGTGACCGTGGCAAGATTCTGGGCGCCATGGATCCGGAGGTTGCAGCCAAGCTTACTAAAATCATGGATCCTGATAATTAAGGGTTAAGAATTGGAACCATTACTCCGATATAAATCATGTAGACAGTAAGGGTAATACTGTCCATTAAGGAAAGGAGGAAATGGATGACAGCTAATTTAGTAACTGGATTTAGTCCAATGCAGGAATTAATACCACAGACAGCTGCTACCACGAATCAGGCTTCCGGCACAGATTTTTCGGATGTTTTGAAGGCTAATACATCTAAGACAACTCCTGTAGAGAATGGCAAGCTTAATAACAGGCAGCCTGAGGATAATAAGAGTGAAGTCGCAGATGCGCCTAAGGACATCGATACAGAGAAGGCTGTTAAAGCTGAGGAAGTAGCCAAGACAGAAGAAGTTAAGGCTGACGAGGCCACTTCTGAGACTACTGAAGTAACTAAGGTTAATCCGGTAATCGATGAGAACGGTAATCCTGATGACGAAGTGATGGAAGCTGTAGCTGAGATCGTTGCAACCATGGTTAATACCATTGCAGAGGTTTTAGAAGTTCCTGTTACAGAAGTTGAAGAGGCAATTGAGACACTTGGTCTTGCCAAGGAAGAAGTACTTGATTCAACAGTCATTCCGAAGCTTGCAGTAGAGCTCACAGAGGCAACTGACGTAAGCGAGATAATCACAGACGAAGAGCTTTTCGCAGATGTTAAGTCACTCATGGAGACTAGCGACAAGTTAGTAGCTGATCTTGCTAAGGAACTTGAGATGCCTGTAGAGGAGCTTAAGGAAGTAATTGCTACTAAGGTTGCAGAGGTTAAGGCTCCTGTAGTTACAGAGAATCTTGCTCCTATGGGAAAAGATTCTGCGATTGACTTTAATCCGGCACCACAGGTTGCTTACGTACCTGAGCTTAACACTGAAGCTGTAAAGGCGGATGGAAGGTCAGGCAGTCAGAATCGTGAGAGTGGCAGACAGAGTGATTCTAATGCAGGTGAAGGTATTAATTACGCACAGCAGGCAGTAGAGAGTATCAGAGA
>JAZLFL010000225.1:0-5453 GCA_045615825.1 Lachnospiraceae bacterium | reverse complement strand
CATGTCCATCCTGCACTTCAATGGAATATACCTTCCTCTCAAGACCCTTTACTGTAAGGGAATCAACAGAATTGATGTCCATAAGAGTACCCTCTTGCCCATCAATATACACATGCGCACTGTCATCAATGATGTACTTCGCACCACTTATCACCATCTCTCTGCTCTTGCCATTAATGGTGAAGTCACGGCTGTCCGTATACTCCCAGGCATCAGCTGACAGAGTCATGGAATTAAGTAATCTCTTATGCTTCAGGAATGTTATATCAACGATACTTCCATTCTTCATCTGATCCATGGACATGGACGTGCCGTACTTATCATATATCTTGCTGGTACCATCATAATTAAGTGTATACTCGCGCTTGATATCACGATTGTAGAATTTAATAAGCTTGTCATTCTTATTAATCTCAGTAATTACAGCACCTGTATCAGCACTGTCATACATTCCTGCCTTAGTGATGATAAAGCCCGTATCCGCTGTCTGCCCCTGCCTAAGTGCCTCGCTTCCCTTGGCAGCATTATATCCACCACAGGCTGTAAGCACTAAGGATATCAGACAGAGTGCTATCGCCAAATATCCACGGCTGTTATATGAAGTTGTATTACCTTCATCTTTTCGCATCATAATTATAATAATTTCTTAGCTTCTTCTATTAATATATCCTGATTATTAAGCTCAGGATTGTCCAATACCTTTTCAAGTAATGCGTTAAGTATACGTCCAATGTCTGGCCCGGCCTTAACTCCGAGTGCAATCAGTTCCTTACCAGTTAACTTAAGGTCCTTTAGTGTAATACACTCTCTGGATTCCATAATATCATCATAGAGTGCCCAGAGAGAGCTAAGTTCATCTAACTTCTCCTGCCTCTTATAATCAGACTGTGCATATACATCGGCTTCCTTAACAAGGAGTAACAATGGGAATAACTCAACTCCCATCTTATTCATAGCTCTTCTTACTGCCTTCTTGGTTAATTCTATCTTCTTATCATGATTAAGAACTAACTTCTCAACCTTATACAAGGTATCATTATCGAATCTTAACCTCTTCATTATATCATGAGACATGGTCGCTGATACAGCATTATGCCCGTGAAAATGTGTCTGATTATCTTCTCCCCACGACAGACAGGCCGGCTTGCCCATATCATGGAAGAGCATGGAATACCTTAGTACCTTATCTTTTTCCACATAGTTTAAGGAATGTAATATATGCTCGCCGACAGAATAGCAGTGATGAATGTGCTTCTGCTCAAGTCTCATACATTCATCGAATTCTGGCAGAACCACGCTTGTTATTCCAAGCTCATAAGCCTTCCTTAAGAAGTCAGGATGATCACTTACAAGCAGCTTGGTAAGCTCAGTATTGATTCGCTCTGCGGATATATTCTTAAGATTCGGATGAAGCTCAGTAATTGCATTGGATGTGTTCTCTTCAATCTCGTATCCAAGCTGTGCGGAGAATCTGACCGCTCTCATCATTCGAAGCGCATCTTCCGTGAATCGTTCCTTAGCCACACCAACGCACCTGATAATACCGTTTTTGATATCATCGAGACCACCATACATATCGACAAGTCCATCCTTATCATTATAGGCCATAGCGTTAATCGTGAAGTCTCGCCTTAACAGATCCTCTTTGAGATTAGCGGTAAAAGTGACCTCCTTGGGATGTCGGCTGTCCTCATATACTCCATCAATTCTGTAGGTTGTCACCTCGTATCCGATGTGGTTACGAAGTACTGTTACAGTTCCATGCTGAATACCTGTATCAATAGTTGGATGGAAAAGTGCCTTAATCTCTTCAGGCTTCGCGCTGGTCGTAATATCCCAGTCGTCAGGCTCTCTGTTAAGAATGGTATCTCTCACGCATCCACCAACGGCATATGCTTCATAGCCTGCATCAGTTAGTGTGTCTATTATGAATTTAACGTCTTTTGGAAGTGTCATTATCATAGGTATGATTTTACCAAAATAAGTGATAAAAAAATAGCCCCGGGATAAACCCGGGGCCTTCATGATTAATGGTCTAGCTATAATTACTTAATCTTCTTACTCTTGTTATTCATGATTTCGAATACAACAGCTGCAAGAAGTACGATACCCTTAACAACCTTCTGCCAGTTAGTATCAATACCCATAAGGGACATACCGAGGTTGATTACACCGATAAGTGTAGCACCTACGATCATTCCGAATATGCTACCAGCACCACCGTATGCAGATACACCACCTACGATACAAGCTGAAATAGCATCAAGCTCGAAGTTAGTACCAGCTGTTGGATTAGCAGCTGTAAGTCTTGCCATTGTCATCCAAGATGCAATTACTGTAAGGAACTGCATGTTAAGGTAAGCAATGAAGAGAATCTTTCTTGTATCGATACCTGAAAGTCTTGTAGCCTCCATGTTACCACCCATTGCGTAGAAGTATCTACCAAGAGTTGTCTTAGATGTAATGAAGTTGTAAATAAGTGCAATTGCAGCAACCCAAACAAGTGCGATTGGAATACCATTGTACATTGCAAGCTTTACAACGAAGAGAATGATAACTGCACAGATGATTACACATGTAACAATGAGTGAAGTAAGTGACTGTGCCTCATAACCCTTCTTAATCTTAGTATTTCTGCTCTTAACCTGTGTTAATACGAAGATAACGCATGCGATAACACCGATTAAGATACATGTAATATTAATTGGAGCTCCGAAGATATCTGGAATAGCTCCGTTGAATAACTTTGTGAATCCATCTGGAATACCACCAATTGTAAGTCCGTCTAAGACTGCAGTACCCCAGCCACGGAATGCAAGGAAACCACCCAGTGTAGCAATCCATGGTGGAATGTTAAGGTAAGCAATTAACCATCCGAGGAAAGCACCGATGATAAGACCAATTGCAAGCATTACAAGCATTGATACTCCAACTGATACTCCCTTGTTAACCATAAGCTGTGCACCGATTGCATCGATGAAACAAACTACGGCACCAACGGAAAGGTCGATATTACCTTTAATAAGCATACACATTAACATACCTGTTGCTAAAACATATACGTATGCGTTCTGTGCAATAAGTGAATTAAAACTTGATGGTGCAAACATCATACCGTTTGTCATTATAGTAAAGAAAATAACTACAAGGACAAGTACGATCTGCATTGTATGTTCTCTGAAAATCTTTCCAACGTTTTTCATATCAATATCCTTCCTTAATTATTTCTTTTCCTTCTTAGACAATACATCGAAGATTACGGCAACAAGAAGTACAACACCCTTAACAACCTTCTGGTAGTTAGCGTTGATACCCATGATTGACATACCCTGGTTGATAACACCCATTAAGAGCGCACCTACGATAACGCCAGGAACTGTTCCGATTCCACCGTATGCAGAAGCACCACCGATGAAGCAGGAACCGATAGCGTCCATCTCGTAGCCCTGACCGAATGTAGGCTGTGCTGATGTAGCTCTTGCGATTGTAAGGATACCAGCAATACCTGCAAGTAATCCCATATTTGTATATGCGAAGAAGAATACGTTCTTAACATTAACACCTGAAAGCTGTGCAGCCTTCTTGTTACCACCTACAGCATAGAGGTAACGACCAATTCTTGTCTTACTTGTGATGTAACCATAGACGAATACAACAAGTAATACCCAGCAAAGGGATGTTGGAATACCCTTGTAGCAAGCGAGCTTATATGTAACCCACATAACTACTGCACAGATGATGATAACCTTAATTAACTCACCAACAAGTGGCTTTGTCTCGTAACCACGCTTCTTAATATTCATTCTGCCAAGGATGAACATTACAACGTATACGATAACACCGATGATACCTGCAACCATACATGTCATGTTGATGCCAGCGCCACCACCGATAAAGTCTGGTACATAACAGTCAGCACCACCACCGAATACATTGATGAATGTTGGATCATCAACTGAAAGTGCAAGACCCTGAAGTACTACGTTAGATAAACCTCTGAACGCGTACATACCAGCAAGAGTTGCAATGAATGGAGGTACATCAATAAATGCAATCCAGAATCCCTGCCACATACCAACAAGGATACCGATAACAATCATTAAAACAACTGAAACCCAAACATTAACATCCTTATCCATTAAAGATCCACCAACTGCTCCTGCGAAGCAGACAACAGATCCAACTGCAAGGTCGATGTTACCACCTGTTAAGATACAGAGTAACATACCAACTGCAAGTACGAATACGTAAGCATTCTGAGATAAGAGGTTATTAATATTCTGAGCGTAAAGAATAGCTCCGCCTGTCTTGAAATAGAAGAATACAAGTACAAGTACAAGGGCGATAACCATAGTATATTTCTTAAGAGCAGATGTAATATTTGCTTTTTCCATAACTATTCACCCCTTCCTGACTTCATAATGCAGCTCATGATTGACTCCTGGCTAGCCTCAGCAGCTGGGAGCTCACCAACGAACTTACCTGCATTCATAACGTAAATTCTATCACTCATACCGATAACTTCAGGAAGCTCTGAAGAAATCATAATAACTGACTTGCCTGCTGCAACAAGGTCATTGATGATACAGTAAATCTCATACTTAGCACCAACGTCGATACCTCTTGTAGGCTCGTCCAAAATAAGTACATCTGGATCTGCGAACATCCACTTAGCTAAGAGAACCTTCTGCTGGTTACCACCTGAAAGGTTACCAACGTTCTGCTCAACTGTTGGAGTCTTAGTTCTAAGCTTCTCCTTGTACTCAACTGCTACCTGATACTCCTTATCCTTATCAATAATTGAGTTATTGCTGATAGCATCAAGATTAGCAAGTGTTGTATTAATCTTAATTGGGTTAGTAAGGATAAGTCCGTTACCCTTTCTATCCTCTGTAACGTAAGCAATCTTAGCCTTGATTGCTTCCTTAATAGTCTTGAAGTCTTTAACTTCGCCATTAAGTGTAAGTGTACCTGTAATGCCTGTTCCGTAAGACTTACCGAAGATACTCATTGCAAGCTCTGTACGTCCAGCACCCATAAGACCGTAGATACCAACTACCTCACCCTTACGAACGTTAAGTGATACATTATCAACAACCTTACGCTCTGGATAGAGTGGATGGTATACTGTCCAGTCCTTAACCTCAAGATTAGTATCACCAATCTGTACGCCAGGTCTCTTAGGGAATCTGTCTGTGATCTCACGACCAACCATTCCCTGAATAATTCTATCTTCTGAAATCTCTGTTGTGTTCTTATCAAGTGTCTCGATTGTAGAACCATCACGAACTACTGTAATCTTATCAGCTACATAAGAAACCTCATTCAACTTATGAGATATAATAATCGAAGTCATGCCCTCTTCCTTGAATCTAAGCATAAGATCAAGAAGAGCTTTTGAGTCTGTTTCATTTAATGATGAAGTAGGCACATCAAGGATAAGCAGTTTAGCG
>JAZLFL010000224.1:0-9040 GCA_045615825.1 Lachnospiraceae bacterium | reverse complement strand
TGCTGCTCCTTCCTCTCCAGCCTCTTCAACTGTTTCTGCGGTTTCTTCTACTGCTGCTACAGTATCAGCTGCCTGACCACAGCCAACCATTGCTACCATCATAGCAACAGCAAGGCCGAGTGCCATAATCTTTCTTGTTTTCATAATCTAGTCCTCCTCTATTCTTCGTCACATCAACGCTTTTATGTATTAAAGCGCCCGCAACTCAAAAACTACTATAATAACTTGACATCGATTTGTCAATACAATGCTTTTACATTGTCAATCTGACCATCCGTGTATTCAAAGCTCCAGACCGAATGTCCCGGCACACGATGCTCTGTCAGATAATATGTTCCATCAATCTTAGTCATATAGTAAGGAGTTCCACCACCCACAAAATTCTGATCATACACGTCAGTATAATTACCCTCAAACAGTCCCTCAAGCGAATCTGTCTGGATTATAGTTGCGAAGGCCTGACTGCCATTGGCATCTGTCGATACAGTAATAAGGAACTGATCGTCAACCGGCATAATCTGAATCATTCCAGCCAGTTCTACAGGGACAACATATCTTCCGGTAATCTTAAGGTCCCTAAGCCTGCACTTTATTATCTGGCAGTTACCAGACACGAAATATACCTCGTCATCAATAATGGTAAACGAACGCACATACACACCGTTTAATTCCTCAACGGATAGTATTTTACTAACGTAAACCTGATTCGACTGAGAATCTCTCTTCATAAGATACATCTGCCCTGTCATTGAGCTCCAGCAGTAGAAGGTACTATCCTCTTCGTTATATATGATGTAATGAGGTCTGTTGCCAATTCCATTTAATACCTGGGTATTTACGAACTTATCCTCGTATTTCTCAAATACCATAACCCGGTTATTCTCAGTGTCATCAACAAGATATACTGTACCGTCGCCTGCCACAGTATGACCCTTGTTAATGTCTGTGGTCATAACACTCCACTCATACAGTGGGCGCTCCATGGAATCACTATAAATAACCTGGTCGTTATAACAGTCCACGATGAAATAATCATCACCAATCTTATTAACCTGGGTCGGTACATTTAAAAGAGGATTAGGATTGGTATTAACTTCCATCCCCTCTGCTGCGCTCTTAACATCAGTGACTAACACTTCAGCATCCTGTATATGTTTGTCGCTGCCACAACCAGTAATATATATACTTAACATGTAAGATAAAAAAGCTACGATAATCGCAGCTCTTTTAACGGATCTTATATTGCTCATGCTAATATTGTCTCCTGTTAGCAAGTTCGTCTAATAACAGAAGGTAGTTCTCATAGCGGATTCTGCTAATCTTACCTTCTTCAAGTGCATTCTTAACTCCGCAGACTGGCTCATTCTGATGAATGCAGTCGAGAAACTTACATTCACCTGCGTAGTCAGCAAACTCCGTATAATAATCCTTCAGATTATTCTTCTCCACATCGAATAACTGTAGTGAGCTGAAGCCCGGAGTATCTAATATATAAGTATCTTCAGAGATTGCAATCATCTCAGAGTGCCTTGTAGTGTGCCTGCCACGCTCAATCTTAACACTAATGGAACCTGTCTCCATATATGTTCCCGACTGGAGCTTGTTGATAAGGCTTGACTTGCCAACACCTGAAGGTCCTGCAACAGTTGTTGTCTTGCCCTTTAATACCTTCTTAATCTCATCAAGACCGTCCTCTTCAAGTGCGGAGGCGAACATTACCTTACATCCTGAGCCTTCATAAGCAGCTGCTATAGCCTGCTTCTCTTCCTCAGTTGCAATGTCCTGCTTATTAAAGCAGATTATACATGGAAGATTCTTCTGCTCCATATAGATAATGAATCGGTCAAGGAGATTGAAGTTAGGGTCCGGCTTCTGAATGGCGAAGATAATCATTGCCTGGTCAACATTGGCAACCGCCGGTCTTATAATCTCGCTCTTCCTTGGCAGTATCTTAATGATGTTGCCGATAAGCTTCTTATCATCAAGTACCTCAAGCTCCACATCATCACCTACAAGTGGCTTGATGCCATCCTTACGAAATATTCCCTTTGCCTTACACTCATAAATATGGCTTCCATTATGTACATAATAGAAGCCAGCAATTCCTCGTATGATTTTACCCTGCATAAATACCTATTATTCCTGAGTAAATGTTACAGTTCTTACGATAGTTCTCTCTTCTGATACAGAAGGGATATCAACAACCTCACCGTTCTCGTTAGTAGTTGTTGAGCCAGGTATTGTGACTGTATAGATAATGTTAACAGTACCCGAGTCACTGTCAGCAATACCTGAGATATTCATAGATACCGGGAAGGAAGATGTTGTCTCTCTCTTAAGCTCAGTACCTGTAGCTGTGTTAACAATAATTGTACATGGTGTTCCAGATGAATAATCACCATCCTCTAATGCAGGACTCTCAACATTGCCAACATAGCTGTATGTAATTGTACCGATTCCGGTACTTACCTTCATATCAATCTTGGTACCAGCATCTACTGCAGAATCTGCAGTATAGCTCTGGTAGCAGATCTTATCTACAAGATTAGGATCCGAATTGGTTGTCTCCTCAATATTACCAGCCTGGAGACCTGCCTCAATAAGCACGGCTGTAGCATCCATTGGATCAAGACCTAAGAGGTTAGGTACATGGACCTTGGATATGCTTGGACCTGTACTTACAGATAATGTTATCTTACCTGCACGGTCTGCTGCAGTTCCTGCTGCTGGAAGCTGATCCACAATATTACCCTTAGTGATGGTGTCACTTGGTACTTCGACCTTCTCGACCTCGAAGCCCTCTTTATTAAGAGTTGCAACTGCCTCTGCATAGGTCATATTGTATACATCAGGAACAAGTACCTGATTAGCATCAAGATTCTCTGTCTGCTCCCCACTTCCGGCACTATTCTCATCATCCGTATTCTCAGTTGTTATGAATGAGTCTGTATCTGAGTCCTTAACCTTTTTACCAAAGTCAAATAATCCAAAAGCTCTTCCTACCACGAAGATAACGATTATACCAATGATTACTGCTGCAATTACTGCTGCAATAGTTGTAATTCTCTCAGCCCTGTCCTCATCTGCCTGTGATTTCTTAGGCGTATTCTTACGGCTGTTACTATACTGGTCAGGTCTTCTGTTGCTATTCTTGCCAGTCGACTTGCCCTGGCCTGATGGCTTCTTACCGTTTCTGCTTCCCTGTCTATTGCCATTTGATGTCTTATTAACTCGTACACCATATGGATCTTCATCTTCCCTTACACGTACTCTTCCGCTTACAGCTTCAAGTTCATCATTAGTAATGGCACGTGTAGCCGCCTCCTCATCAGGGTTGGCAATCTTAACGAAGTCCTCGTCAGGAGTCATAAGCGATCTCTTAAGATCATCAGAAAGCTCTGCCATGTTCTGATATCTTCTGTCAGGGCTCTTCTGTGTACACTTAAGTACTATCTGTTCAACACTGATTGGCACCTCTGGAATATATACTCTGGGCGATGGCATTGGCTCCTGAATATGCTTGATGGCAATTGCCACAGTAGTCTCACCATTGAATGGCACACGTCCTGTAAGCATCTCAAAGAGCGTAATACCTAATGAATAGATATCACTCTTCTCATCGGAATATCCGCCTCTCGCCTGCTCTGGTGATGTATAGTGAACAGATCCCATTACATTGGAGGTGATAGTGTTACTGCTTACTGCCTTGGCAATACCAAAGTCTGTAACCTTAACCTTACCATCCTTGGAAATCATAATATTCTGTGGCTTGATATCTCTGTGAATAATATGAGTATTATGAGCTGCCTCAATACCCATACATACCTGGATAGCAATACTAACTGCTTCCTTAACAGAGAGGCGCGACTTCTTCTCAATGTACTTCTTGAGAGTAATACCCTCAACAAGCTCCATTACAATATAATGAATTCCGCCTTCTTCACCAACGTCATATACATTAACAATATTAGGGTGCATCATTCCTGCTGCCGCCTGAGCTTCAGTACGGAACTTGGACACGAAATTAGCATTCTCAGAAAACTCCTGCTTAAGCACCTTAACTGCTACAGGCCTTGAAAGCTTATGGTCCTTACCCTTATATACATCCGACATTCCGCCGGTTCCAATTTTATCCAGGATCTCGTAACGATCTCCCAGCATCATTCCTAACTTTATCATCTATCAAACTTCCTTCTTACAGACAGGGGTCAATTAGTACAACGGCTATATTATCTTTACCGCCATTATTATTGGCAGCTTCGATAAGACTTTCGGCCTTCTTAGCAAGATCTCTCTGTCCCTGCAGAATCATACGAATCTCTTCATCCTCAAGCATGTTAGTAAGACCATCGGAACACATCAGAACAATCTCTCCCGGCTTAAGTGTTACCTTGAAGAAGTCTACTTCCAGGTCTTCCTGGACACCAATTGCCCTGGTAATAATGTTCTTATCGGGATGGAGGCGTGCCTGTTCTCTCTTAAGGCCTCCCCTTCTTACCATCTCCTCAACCCAGGAATGGTCTCTGGTGATCTGCTTGATTTCTCTCTCTCCAACTACATACAGACGGCTGTCACCCACATTCGCAACACACATCCTGTTCTCACTGATGGTTGCTGCCACCACTGTGGTTCCCATGCCCTTTAGCTTCTCATCCGTCTGGGCGAATACCCTTACAACAGTGTTTGCACGACGAATAGCCTTCTCTAATACAGGGATTGGCTCTGTATCCTGAGAAGACTCCACATAGTCCTCTATGGTTTCAATTGCACACTTCGAAGCATAGTCACCAGCCTGATGACCACCCATTCCATCTGCTACAAGGAACAGATTAGGAAGTGGTCCCACCGGATTCTCCGAAGAGTACACATAGTCCTGATTCAATTTTCTCTTCATACCGATATCGGTAAGTGAAAAAGATTTCATCATTATATATCACATCACAAGACACGCAAATTAGCCCTCGCTCAGCTTTCTTCTTCTAAGCTGACCGCAGGCTCCATCAATATCTTGCCCCATTTCTCTTCTAATAGTAACATTAATTCCGTTTTTTTCAAGTTTATTTTTGAAGGAGACAATCGCCTCATTAGCACTTCTGACGTAATCTCTTTCCTTAATTGGATTGACCGGAATAAGATTAACATGCGCTCCTACACGCTTCGCAAGTGACACTAATTCCTCAGCGTCAGTCTTAGTGTCATTCACGCCACCCACCAGACTGTACTCGAATGTAATACGCCTTCCAGTCTTCTTAAAATAGTACTGGCAGACATCCATAAGCTCATCAATCGAATATGTATTGGCGATAGGCATTAGACGCCTTCTCTTCTCATCCGTCGTCGCATGAAGTGAAAGCGCCAGTGTCAGATTCAGATTCTCATCTGCAAGCCTGCGCATCATAGGCACCAGTCCACAGGTTGATACCGTCACATTCCTGCCCGAGATATTAAGCCCATTCTCGTCTGTAAGCATCCTGTAGAATTTCACAAGATTCTCATAGTTATCCATCGGCTCTCCGGTACCCATAACAACAACATTGGCTACCCGCTCGCCAGTGATTCTTGTGATCGCATATATCTGCTCAAGCATCTCAGATGCAGTAAGATTCCTCTCCCATCCATCCAGGGTTGAGGCGCAGAACTTACATCCCATCTTACAGCCCACCTGCGAGGATATGCACACACTGTTGCCGTGCTTGTATCTCATGAATACGCTCTCCACGAGGTTGCCATCAGGAAGGGCGAATAAGAACTTCTTAGTTCCATCAAGCTTCGACTCCTGCACCCTCTCCATCTTAACTACAGTAAGCGGGTAATTAGCCTTCAGCTGCTCTCTTAAATCCTTGGATATATTAGTCATCTCATCGTAGCTTGTCACAAGCTTCACATGCATCCACTGATATATCTGATCCGATCTGAACTTAGGCAGCCCGAGCTCTCCTAATACACTCTTTAATTCTTCTTTATTAAGTGATTTTATATCCATTAATTCTTCACAAACTTCGCTATATAGAAGCCGTCGGTCTCATCTGTTATGAACAGCTGCCTTTCCTTAATCAGGGTAAAATTGCCGCGACTGAGTATATAGTCCCTATTATCATCATTCTCACGCCTTCTCATGGTGCACGTAGAGAACATCAGAGTGCCGCCCTTTTTCACATAGGACATGGCGTTATCTATTATTCTTCTCTGAAGGTCGATTATGCCCTCAAGGCTTTCTTCAGTCAGATTGTATTTAATATCAGGCTTTCTTCCAATGACACCGAAGCCAGAGCATGGAACATCTGCGATTACCACATCAGCCCACTCATTCATGGACTCGTCAGGTTCTGTGGCATCCCATACTTCAGTATCAATATTATCAATATGCAGCCTGTCTATATTCTCATTAATAAGGTTAAGCTTATAATCCGACACATCGCGGCTGATTATAAGTCCAGGTGCACAGTCAGACGCTGACTCTGCCTTCTTAAGCTTATTGGCTGCGTGCATGCTCTTGCCGCCAGGAGCTGCACACATATCAAGGATCTTATCTCCTGCCTTAATGGAAGCAAGCTCTGCCACCATCATGCTGCTCAGATCCTGAACTGTATATGCACCTTCATTAAAGTATGACAGCTTACCTAATCTGTCCGCTCCCTCAAGGCCATAGGCATAATGCAGAAGCGTGCTCTTATGGTATCTGATACCATTTTCATCCCACTCATCAGTAATCTTCTTCAAGGCATCTTCAGAAAGAGTCTCATCAACTCTTACATATATATCCTTGCTTCCAAGAGCATTCTTCAAAGCTTCCTTAGTTATCTCCACACCATAATCAGTGACCATGCTTCGTACAATTAATTCGGGTGCTGAATATCTTACGCTGATAGCCTTAACTACGTCCTCAGATAAGAATGCTTCACTGTCCATGGTATCGAGCAGCTGCTTATAGCCTCTGCTTATTCCTCTAAGCAGACCGTTAACAAATCCCTGAAGTCCCTTAAAGCCTCTCTTACCAGCAAGCTTAACAGCCTCATTACATGCGGCAGAATCAGGTACCTTATCCATATATACAATCTGATACACACTCATTCTTACAAGATTACGAATAAGTGGCTTCATCTTATTAACAGGAGTCTTCGAGAAATGATTAATAATATAATCAATCTTCACCCGCTGCTCCAGAGTACCTGTCACAACTCTCTTAATGAAGTTCTTGTCTGCCTGTGGGAGATAGTCATACTTATCAAGTACATTCTTAAGAAGGATATGGCTGTGCTCCTCCTTCTTATCAATACTTAGTAATATCTCCATCACAAGCTCGCGGATATTAACAGTATTATTGTTCATCCAGTACTTCTCCCGGATTAATCTTAAAGCCAAGAAGGAAGGCTGATACATCCATTCTCTTCTTACCCTCTAACTGAAGATTATTAATCTTAAGATAACCCTTACCTGTAGCCACATAGATACTCTTCTTATCTACTTTAACAACAGTTCCAGGCTTAGCTAAACCGTCCGCATTATCAAGGCTTTCAACAACCTCTGATTCCCATATCTTAAGTGTCTTACCCTGAAGATATGTATATGCACTTGGCCATGAATTAAGACCACGTACATATCTTTCTATCTTAGCCGCATCCCAGCTCCAGTCGATATGTCCCATGTCCTTTTTTAGCATTTTGGCATATGTGCTTAATGCCTCCTCCTGCTTAACAGGTGTAAGTGCACCAGCATCCAGAAGTGGAAGCGCCTCTACGATTGCCTCACTGCCAAGGACAGCCAGTGTATTAAACAGGCTCTCTCCCGTATCCGTAGACTTAATCGCATATTCTTTTACAAGAAGGATATCACCGGTATCAAGGCCGGCATTCATCTGCATGATTGTAACGCCAGTCTTCTCCTCGCCATCAAGTATGCTCCACTGAATCGGAGCCGCGCCTCTGTACTTAGGAAGTAAGGAAGCATGGATATTAACACATCCAAGGCGTGGCATATCCAGAATCTCCTGTGAGAGTATCTGCCCAAAGGCCGCAACAACGAAGATATCAGCCTCATACCCCTTAAGGTACTCCACTGCTTCAGGCTCCTTAATCTTAACTGGCTGGAACACTGGAATATTATTGGCAATGGCGCATTCCTTAACAGGTGGGAAGGATACCTCCTTGCCTCTGCCCTTCTGCTTGTCAGGCTGGGTAACAACAAGTGTAACCTCATGTCCTGCATCTATAATTGCCTGAAGCGCACCTACTGCGAAATCAGGCGTTCCCATGAATATAACTTTCATCAGATTCTATTCCTCTTCATCGTCGTCAGTTGCTGGAACAAGGTCTTCGTTATTAACCAGGTCACCTTCAACTCTCTCCGTATACATATGTCCATCAAGATGCTCAAGCTCATGACAGATTGCACGTGCAAGCAGCTCAACTCCCTCAAGCACCTGCTCTTCCATGTTCTCATCCTGATACACGATCTTAACATGGTTAGGTCTTGTTACAAGGCCGCTCTTGCCTGGAAGCGATAAGCATCCTTCATAGCCTGTCTGCTCACCGTCTGCCTCTAATATCTTAGGATTAATAATTACATATGGATTGTCACCAGTAACATCGATAACTACTAATCTCTTAAGTATTCCGACCTGAGGAGCCGCAAGACCAACACCGTTAGCCTCATACATTGTCTCGATCATATCGTCGATTAGCTCCTTAACTCTTGGAGTTACCTCTTTAATCTCCTTACATACCTTCTCAAGCGCAGGATCGCCCTGAATTCTTATCTGTCTAAGTGCCATTTTTCCACCTTTCTTAATACGGGTTCATTGGATTGAAGTCGAACCACACACTGACATCACTCTTATTATTCTCTAAATAGTCTTCCATTGCATCCTTGATACCAATAAGCTCATTCTTATCCGTGCTCTTGGCATAGAATACAAATCTGTATACATCATTAACCTTTCCAATTCCAGCCTTGGCAGGACCAATCAGTCTTGCGTTGCCGCCCGACATCTTAGCCACATTGGTAAGCTGTTCACTTGTTAAATATGCCCTGTCCTCATCCT
>JAZLFL010000223.1:0-6176 GCA_045615825.1 Lachnospiraceae bacterium | reverse complement strand
CAGCAACCATGATTGCTTTATCCATTACAATATTTTCTTAGCTACAACTACAAATCTTCCGTCTTTTTCCGATGAGTCACATGTAGATAATGTGATTAATTTATCACCATAGGTTGCAGTTACACCAGTATCATACAGACTCATATTAGCCATCTCTTCCATATTGGAATAGAATTCCTCAGAACTTGTGGCATCAATGAACTGATAATACTTGAATACGATCTCGTCCTCTGTATGAATCTTATCCCTGAATACATACATAACTGCGTATTTACCAGTCTCATATATAGTATCGAAGGTAAATGTCTGGTTCTTCTCCCAGAAAGATTCCTTGGAATAATAATTGAGATTACCAAACATCTTACCCGATTTCATATGATGTCCATAGAGAATCATATTGTCATTAGGGAATGCCGGTGTACAATTATAATCCATGAAAATTGAACCATTTTTGTCGTACTCCTGATTATAGTTGTGATCAAGATAGTACTCGTTATCAGATGTCTGCATTACAGGATAATCTATGCCACATCCATCAATCTTAAGCCAGCCTACAATCTTCCTGTTCTTCTGATACAGTGTCTCATACTTTTTAAGAACAGGAGGCTTATCCTTGGCTTCCTCATAATTGATTTCAACAGTACCGCCTACATCTTCCTTAACAAGTACAGATAACTCATTATATTCGGCATCATTCTTCTCATAGAGTGAATAATAGAATATCAGATAACCAACACTTCCGATAATACAGATTGCAAGGACGAACATATATATACGTCTTCGTAACTGCTGACGCTTGAGTACCTTTACAATCTCCTGCTTCATCTCAGCATCATAATCATCGAATTCATTTGCTTTCTTACGCTTAGGTTCAACAGCTTTATTTTTTTTAACGAAAGCTTCCTTCTTCTTACGCAGATACCTTTGCTTCTTATCGGTTTCAGTTTCAATTGGAATTCTCTTTAGATTCTCATCAAGTTCAATAATCTCTTCTATGAAATCATCACCAATAATGGATTCGAAATGAATCTTATGACTTTCAAGACGTTCTCTTAATTCTCTAACCTGTTCCGGATTAGTCTTATCAAGATTACTCTCTAACTGTTCAATTGTTCTGTTATCATGCCATGCACGTGCATAGTCCGCATTAGTTCTGAATACACGTCCTCTGACTTCTAGCTTCTTATCCATATTACTAATTTAATGCCAATATCAGATTAATAATCTTATTATTAGTCGCATCAACATAATGAATACCTGCATCGTCTTCTTCTGTAACAATGCCAGTATAACCCTCCGTAACAAGATAATTATATAAATCAATCATAGACACTCTGGAACTGCCCTTAAATCCCTGGTTATACTGCATAATCATTGGATTAGTTATACAGTACTTCCAGCTTGAGGTACCGGCTTCATCAACAGGACCGGCATTAAAGTGATATACTGCCTTACAGCCTCTGATTCTGTTAGCAAGTTCTGCATCCTTAACGATATATGTCCCAGGGGCATTCTTACAATTATCAGGCTCTAAGAACAGGTCATTGAATCCAAATAAATCATATAAGGAATATGATGCACAGTCTTTAAGAATCTGCTGATTCTGCAACAGCGCCAAAGCTCTCTTGCCCGCTCTGTCATAAGCACCATTCTTATAATAGCCTCCACCCTGGGAGCATAACACAAGTATGGTATCACCTTTTACAAAGATTGCATCATATACTGCGCCTTCCAAGCTGTCATAGACCTGTACTGCTTCCTTATCCTTCATAAGTGTCGCTATAAGTCCCATTGTTCTGCTGTCGCCAATTACAATCTTACACTTAGCATTTTCCATAGCATTTGCCCTGGCTCCCATCATCATGCTGAGGCTACAGGTTAATAAAAATGTAATTAGTATTAATCTAAATACCTTCTTACTATTCATAATTAAACACGATATCCATTAATATTCTCTTTAAGTACATTAGTCTGTCCATCAAGCTCTACTGATGCCGCTGCACACTGTTCTGACATTCCTGCAGTAAGCTCAACTACATGACTAATCTCAAGCAGTCTGTCTTTAATCGCACGAAGTCTCTCATTCTGCTGCATTGTCTGATCAGCAATCTCTATTACTGATGAATCAATTGTAGCTGTCTGATCAACAACCTTCTTAAGATATTCACTTGTAGCAAGACCTGCCTCTAAGCCTCTGTTAGTTACAGTAATTGCTTCATGAATAATATTATAAGAATCTACAGCTGCCAGATTAGACTCCTCTGCAAGGCTTCTAATCTCATTAGCAACTACAGCAAATCCCTTACCAGCACTTCCCGCATTACCAGCTTCAACTACGGCATTTAATGCAAGAATATTGGTCTGCTTAGCGATTCTCTCAAGCTTATTACTAATTCCGGCAATCTGTGATGTTGCCTGATTAATATTATTAAGTACCTCTGTAAGCTCATCCATCTTGTCATTACATGCATTAACGAGCTTGGCAGCTTCATCAGCTTCTTCTCTTGCTTTCTTTGCAAGCGTTGCTGATATCTCAACTCTCTCTGTTATATCACCTACGTGTTCATCAATCTCTGCTACTAACAGATTACTTCTTGTAGCTGCATCTGCTAACTGTGAAGCCGAATCTGCTACAGACTGTGAACCATTAACAAGTTCAGCTGATACTACACCAATCTCAGCGAATGAATTACGTAATGCACACTGAATCTTATCCATTGAATCCTTAAGATTCTGGAACTCACCTACGAATTCTACCTTACTGCTTCTTGTGAAGTCTCCATCAGCCATTGCAGATAACTGAGCATCAACTTCACCGATATATGTACGTAAGTTGCCACATGTTTTATCCAAAGCAGCACAGATTCTTCCAATCTCATCTCTGCCGCCACTGAATCTGGCAAGATTCTCGCTTGCATTAAGATCCATCTCACCAAGCTTCTCAATAGATTCGCTGATAAGTCTTAATGCTCTTGATATAAGTGTAATAATGGCAAGAATACAGCATAGAATTAAGGCACCAATTACAAGTGCTGCAAGCGCAGTGAAGTTACGAATACTGAAAAGGGATTCATATATATTAAGCTTGGTATCTCTGATAGCAAATACCCAGTCTCTGTCAGCCATATACTTATATACAAGTATCTGATCAACACCTTCACTGTCCTTATACTCAATTGTGCCATTCAGTTCAGCACCATTTTCTCTAAGTACATCAAGCATCTGAACACATCCTGGCTCCTCTGTAACAGTACAGATAAGCTCTGGATCATCATTATATAGATATTCTCCAGTTGCAACATTAAGGAATACATATTCACATTCTGGCAATCCCTTAACTGATAACTGAGCCAATGCATCCATCATTCGTGAAGCAAATACAGCAGCACCAACATATCCAATCACTTCATTATTCTCAAAAATTGGATAATACATCGAGATACACATCTCTCCTGTACCTCTTGATGGCATAATTCCATAATTGGTTACATAATCGCCACCAAATACATCTGCCTGGAATGCTGGCAACTCCTCTGGTGACCTTGTAGTCTTACCTACAGCTACCGGATTAGTATGCGCCAGAATAGTTGTATTCTTATTAGCCGCATATATACCCTCGAATATACCATTCTTAACATTGGCAAATTCAACCGTGTATTCCTGGGCAATCGCTATTGCCTCTGGAGATTCATTAGTTCTGAAGATATTACGAACCTCATCACTCTTAGAATATGCCCTAAGGTAATCTTCAGCCTCGGTAATGTAATCCTCCATTATGGCTGTTCTTGATTCAACAGCATCTGATAACTGATTGGAAATCTGCTGATTAACCATAGCGGTTGTCTTACCAGCGATGGACTTACATAAGAAGCTAAATCCAAGAATAAGTACGATAACAATTGCGATACTTGCTTTTGCAGTTATTTTAAGATTTTTCATGCAAACACCCCCGTTCCCCTAATCAATTATTATAAAGCAAAAGTGCCCATACTTACAACGAAATACGGGCACTTTACTATATGAATATTTAGAATTTGTTATATATTACTTAACAACGATGTTAACGATCTTACCTGGAACGTAGATCTCCTTAACAATTGTCTTGCCTTCAACGAACTGAGCTACTGAATCAATTGCCTTAGCCTTGGCAAGAGCTGAATCCTTATCCTCATCTGGAGCAAGTGCTACAACACCTCTTACCTTACCATTAACCTGAACACCAAGCTCAATTGTATCTTCCTTACATGCTTCCTCATCATATGTTGGCCAGCTCTCGAACGCAATAGTATCATCATGACCAAGCTTCTGCCAGATCTCCTCACCAACATGAGGTGTAATACATGAAAGCATCTTAACAATACCCTCTGCATATTCCTTAGGGCATGAGCCTTCTTTATAGATAGCATTAACGAAGATCATCATCTGAGAGATAGCTGTATTGAATGCAAGCTTCTCGAAGTCGCCAGATACCTTCTTAACTGTCTGGTTATAAAGCTTAACAAGATTATCCTTCTTAGAATCGTTAAGATTCTCCTCCACTGTGAAGAAGTTCCATACACGGCTGATGAATCTTGCAGCACCGGCTACACCTGCTGAGCTCCATGGCTTGGATACCTCAAGAGGTCCCATGAACATCTCATATAATCTAAGTGTATCAGCGCCGTACTCTCTAACTACATCCGAAGGGTTAACAACGAATTCTGGGAATCTCTTACCCATCTTAATTCCGTTCTCACCTAAGATCATTCCCTGATGAACAAGCTTTTTAAATGGTTCTGCTACTGGTGATAATCCAAGATCATGAAGGAAAATATTCCAGATTCTTGAATACATCAGATGTCCGACAGCATGCTCTGGTCCACCTACATAGAGGTCAACTGGCATCCAGTGCTTAAGGAGTTCCTGATTAGCGAACTCATCATCATTATGTGGGTCAATATATCTTAAATAATACCAGCTTGAACCAGCTGAACCTGGCATTGTAGATGTCTCTCTCTTACCCTTAATGCCATTATTATCATAAGCCTTCCACTCTGTAGCATTCTCAAGTGGAGCTTGACCGTTCTTACCCTTGTAGTCATCAAGAGCAGGTAATACAACAGGCAACTCAGAATCCTCAACAACGTGAATCTCTCCATCCTCTGTATGAACAACAGGTACTGGCTCGCCCCAGTAACGCTGACGCGCGAAGATCCACTCTCTGAAGTGGTAATTAACTGTTCTCTTGGCAATTCCCATATTCTCAAGCTTAACAGTAATAGCTTCCTTAGCCTCTTCTACTGTAAGACCTGTGAACTCCTCGGAATTAATAAGCTTATAGCCCTTACCAAGGTACTCATGCTTCTCACATGCCTTCTCGCTAACATCAACACCAGGTCCGTCAATAACCTGAATCATATCAATGTTATGAGCGATAGCATACTCAAAGTCTCTCTGGTCATGACTAGGAACAGCCATAACTGCACCTGTACCATAGCTTGCAAGTACGAAGTCACCAATGAACATTCTAACTTCCTTACCATTAACAGGATTAATACAAGATACGCCCTTAAGCTCACAACCAGTCTTACCCTTGTTAAGCTCAGTACGATCCATATCATTCTTCTTCTTAGTCTCGTCGATGTATGCCTGTACCTCTTCCTTATTCTGTACTCTAGGCATAAGCTCTTCTACAATCTGTCCATCTGGAGCAAGAACCATGAATGTAATTCCATAGATAGTCTCTATACATGTTGTAAAGATAGAGAACTTGCCACCACCAACGATCTCGAACTCAACTTCTACACCAGTAGACTTACCGATCCAGTTACGCTGAATCTCCTTAGTAGATTCTGGCCAGTCAATCTTATTAAGACCATCAAGAAGCTTCTCAGCGAATGCAGGCTGGTCAATAACCCACTGCTTCATATTCTTACGAACAACTGGGAAACCACCTCTCTCTGACTTACCGTCAATAACCTCATCGTTAGAGAGAACAGTTCCGAGCTCCTCACACCAGTTAACTGGCATATCTACTAGCTTTGCATATCCCTGTTCATATAATTTCTTAAAAATCCACTGAGTCCATTTATAGAACTTAGGATCCGAAGTTGCTATACACTTATCCCAATCGTAGTCAAAACCAAGTTCCTTAAGCTGAGCAGTAAATGTTCCAATATTCTTTTCAGTAAATCCAT
>JAZLFL010000222.1:0-3111 GCA_045615825.1 Lachnospiraceae bacterium | reverse complement strand
CCGCCACCGTAAAAAGTCTTAGAACAATGAGCCTAATGGAACCGCCATTAGAAGCAGCACCAGAAGCAGTATTAATCTCGCCACCGTAGTCTACGCCTATCAATCCATCACTGTTCATTGCTGAGAACCAGATAATCACTGCAGCAAGTACCATACCCGGCATAAAGTCACAGGTGTACCTATACAGAATACCCGCACCATTAACATCGAATGCAGCTATCACAACTGAAGCAGTTAATAATACAGCAAAAATGGCCTTAACTTCATTCCTTAACTTCTTCCACATCCCGAATACTGGGGCGAACACTGAAAGAAGCAGTACATTGGTCACAAAGCAGCCACCATATACAAACTCTGTAAGATTACGGCCCATATAATCTGAGGTAACCTTAGAGGACTTAAGATATGGAAAGTCCATATTAAGCGAAGCAGGCTGGAAGAAAAAGGCATATAAGCCCCTGAACAGTCTGTTGAAATTAAATCCTCTGTGATTCATATCATTAGTCGTTAAGCTGTATGTCGCGCCAAAGTCCGTAATAGAACCAAATCTCGCCTGGTTATACCAGCAGACAATCACCGCAATAATCACATATGGTAGACAGAATGCTATGGTCTCTGCAATCGTATCCTTAGTAAACAGTCGTCTGTTCTTAATAGACAGACTATCGCCTGCCAGAACGTCAGCACCAGCCGATACTGACTTAGCAGCCATCATAAATATAAATACCGCCACTGCACTATATAGTGCAAACTGCGGTCTACAGCCAACCGTCATTGCCATGAATAACGATCCGAGAGCCATGAATATAATGCGTGTTATTTTACCATCTTCATCGACTGCTGAAAGCCACAAACCGATTCCAAGCCATGTGAAGGCCGTTGCTGCCATAACCGGGATATTGTAGATATCCGCGCGGGATATCAGATATACATTATTAGACAAAAGCACCACCGAAACCGAAAGAAGCATATATGCTGCAAATGGCACCTGGCAGACTCCGTCCTTGCTTCCATATCTGTGGGCAAGCTTCCATAAAGTTAAGAACACGCCAACCACAAGGAATGCGAATAATATTGACTGTGCATCGTAATTATTCAGAGGCGCGCCGCGAAGCTTATAGTGCGGATAATAGAGCAACAGCTCAGGAATAATACCAAAATACACATAATAACTACCGTTATAATATGCATAATCCATATTGTAGAAGATGCCTTCGGCAGTAAGCGCGATGGTATCGTATGGGTTGTCCTTCTCAAGTAAAAGTGGATCAACCACCTTATCCGTAAGTGCCACTGTTCCGTTATCTAAAGCGACCGCAAGCTCCTGGTACTGCTTGTGATGTGGCCATGGACAGCTCACAATATTATTATTGGTACGGCTAAGCCATCTGCCAAATACAATAAGGCCGACAACGGTAATCAGAATTAACAGCCTCTGCAGGCGGCATTCCTTATCAAGCAGCGTAAGAGAAGGGCCGGTACCTTTACCAAGGTCGATTACTGCCCTGTCTGCCCATAAGGCATGGAAAAGAGTAAGCACTGCAAAGATTAACAGCACTCTGAGTGGCTTAACATCGAAAGGACGATTGTAGTTAATATAAATCTTACCTGCAACTGCCGCGCCGCCTTCAGGTGTAAACATATGAACACTGAGTCCTGTCACTTTTCCATAAGGATAGATATTAGTGTAACCTGAAGAAGCCACACCGGGGATAACCTCGAATACAGGCATGTCATACTCATACTCGTCTCCCTCATCTGTCACTGTCACCTGAATAGATGCACGCTCACAGTTAAAGAGCATCACATCCTCGACATAGACATTCTTAACCGTCTCATTAAGCTCTAGCCAGTCCGTCCTGTAATGACCCTCATCATCCGTTACCGCTTCACTGGATATTTCCTTAGTCTCAAGGCCCAATGTTTTCCATGAGGAGAAATTAAAGAGTGTAAGCTCGAGTGCGAATGCGATAATGGCAAATATCAGAAGGCGAATCAGATTCTTCTTATTCAGTTTGCAAAAATCCAAAACCTTATTCATAGTCTTCACGACTGTTTCCCACAGTCTGATGTGTGTGAAAAAATCCAAGCGACATATGCCGCTTGGATTATTAACCTACTACTTGTTTTTAGAGAACATTGTCTGACGCGCACCACGCATTGGTCTTCCGTTAAGTACGTCCTCAACGGCATCCATACGAAGTCCGGCATCGATAAAATCGCAGTGCTTGCAGAATGGATGATTCTGACGGCCATCCTTAATAAGAGCTCGTGCCTGCTTGTAGGCCTTGGTATTCCATGCCTCAGCAATGCTTTCTGTCTTAAGGTCTGCAAGAGTGGTTGCTTCGAAGTTGTCACAACAGCAGAGTCCGCATCGTCCATCAGGGAAGATGAAGAAGTCTGTGTAAGGCATTAAGCATGTCTCCTTAACAATCTTGGTAGTCTCTACCTTGTTAGGAGCGCTGCCTGCTCTGTTAGTAAGAACTGCCTTAACATATCTCATCTGGATGAGGATCTCAACATCCTCGAATTCCTCTGGATGAGCGAGCACGTAATCATAGATTACCTGGACATTGTCATGAAGCTTCATGTCCTCGCAATAATTATTAATAATCAACTGATCGACATATGGTACAACTGACTTAACCTTATCCACATCAAGAAGTAATCCGTTAGTTGACATGAAGATGAAGCTCTCTGGAAGCTTCTCCCTGCAGTACTTGTGGAACTCCACAATACGCGTATCAAGCCAAGGCTCGTTATTGCCATATAATGTAAGATGTCCCTTGTAACCCCAATCTGCAAGGTCATCTATTATCTTGTAAAAGAGTTCGTCCTCCATACGCTGATATGGACGCTTCTCAGCATACTTATTAGCAGTACAGAAAGCACAGTTACTATTACACCTGTTAATAGTCTCAAGATTAACGATAAGTGGCATAGGGATGTTATCAGGATCATCAAACAACTTGATGTACTCCTTCTGCTTCTTCTCCCTTGTCTTCATCTGTAAGAATAAATAGGCATTGGCTGATAACATTGGAAATCTCTTCTGCATCTCCCAGCCAAATCTGCCCATAAAATTGTGTAATTTAATCGACATCTAATCCT
>JAZLFL010000221.1:0-3329 GCA_045615825.1 Lachnospiraceae bacterium | reverse complement strand
GATCTCCTTCTGCATAAGGTATCCAACTGCGTTAGTACCACCCTTCTCTGTAATATACTTAGTAACAACTGCAACAGAAGCATGAGCTCTGTGAGCTGAACCAAAAGCGTCACATACGAAGTCATCAGCAAGCTCAGAAAGCTCCTTAGCAAATGCCTCACCAGCTTCCTTAACCTTTGTCTCTTCCTTCATACGGAAACGTGTATTCTGAAGAAGAACTACATCTCCATCATTCATAGCTGCAACTGCTGCTGTAGCTGCCTCACCTGTAACGTTGTTATCGTTAACGAAAACAACAGCCTTACCAAGCTTCTCCTCAAGAGCCTTAGCTACTGGTGCAAGAGACTCCTTCTCATTAGGTCCTTCCTTTACCTTGCCAAGATGTGAGCAAAGAATAACCTTAGCGCCATCAGCGATAAGCTTATTGATTGTTGGAAGAGCTGCCTTAATTCTTGTGTCATCTGTGATAACGCCATCCTTAAGTGGTACGTTGAAGTCACATCTTACAAGTACTCTTCTGCCTGCTGCGTTGAAATCATCAACACTCTTCTTGTTTAATGACATATCCATGTCCTCCTTATAAAAAATTGTCTCTCTGTAGCTTGCGCATTGCTACAGAAGTTGTGTAAAACACCTAAAACATTATATCACTACGACAGGTCAAAGTCCATTAGAATAAGCTTTGACATATCTGCATCTTTTTCAGCAACCAGGCGTCTTGACTGATTAAGAATTGCCTCTTCAATCTTATTACGCACAAGTCGTCCATTACCGGCCTCCATAGCATTAGTCGCCTGAACTTTTTCAAAGAATTCCTTAAGAGGAGCCTTCGCATCCTCATCGATAAAGTATCCCTTGCTCTTCGCTGTAATACCAGCAATCTGTAATAATTCGTCGCCTGTATAATCAGGAAAATCAATGATATTAGGGAATCGGCTCTTAAGTCCTGAATTAGTCTCCAGGAACTCCTCCATCTCCTTGGAATAACCTGCAAGTATTACAACAAGGTCATCCCTGTTATCCTCAATTCCCTTAACAAGGGTATCTATTGCTTCAAGACCAAAGCTGTCCTCACGTCCTCTGTGAAGGCTGTACGCCTCATCTATAAATAGAACTCCGCCAATAGCCGACTTAATAACCTGATTGGTTAAAGGGGCTGTATGGCCTGAATATCTGCCTACAAGATCAGCTCTTGTAACTTCCACAAGCTGACCTCCTGATAATACTCCGATGGCCTTAAGGTACTTACTTACAATTCGCGCAATTGTAGTCTTACCAGTTCCTGGATTACCAGCGAATATCATATGCTTGTTAACTTCTGAAGCCTTAAGTCCTGCCTCCCTACGAAGCTTCTGAACACCATAGTATTCCTCGAGACTGAGAATATAGTCCTTAACCTCCTTAAGACCTACTATGTCATTAAGTTCTTCCTTAATCTTATCAAGCTCTCCTCTGTATCCTGACGGAAGCAGGCTGCCAAGCTGAATCTCTTCCTCGCCTGCGATTACTACCGGATTAGTATCCTTAATGGCTAATCCAATATCATTCACAGTAATATCATCCCTCTCAAGCTTAAGCTCTGTAAGGGCCTTAAGAATATCTGAGTATGTATCAAGTATTCCCTTCAGTCCACGTCCCTTAGAGGTCTGCGAAAGGATATACCCCCTGAAGTCATCTGTTATATTAAGCTTCCATGACAGCTGCTTAAGCACCTTACTAATAAGCTGCTCTTCCTGCTTGTCTGATACCTTCCTTACCGCTTCGTCATCAAGACTCACTGTCGCGCAGATATCACCAAGAGAATTAATAAATGGTGCACCCATGACACCAGCAACCTTCTCGAGCGATTTGCTGCTGATGAACACAAGATACTTATCCTTAGCCTCAAGCGTACCAACAGTATCTCCCGCAAGAGCATTAGATACGCTTACAAGCTGTCCATTCCTCATGACATATCTGTCCTGGAGCTTACATTCCCCTGTCGTAACAAGGTCAGTAATCTTAGTCAGGTTGGATATATGACATACCTCGAAATTCTCAAATAAAATAACCGAAGACTTACTCTTCAAAGCACTGTAGAGATCCTGTAAGAAAAGAGTCTCCTCTGCTGATGTTGGATAAAGTGACAGATCCATTACTGTTATCTCGCCACTCTTAATAACACCTCGGTTGCCAAGTTCCTTAACCAGAGCCTCTAATGAGTAATGCTTTCCTGTATTATCATCACCAGTAATAAGGACGCTGTTAAGCGCATCATTACCATCTCTCTCTGATACAAACGGTCTCTTAAAGGCAATTGTAAGCTTCTTAATAAATGCATCCTGTCCGAATACGCGATCCCTTAAGGCATCCTCGATTCCGGCAAATCTCTCTAACGCAGTCTTATTATCAACAGGAAGTGATGGCTTAACACCATAGTCCTCCTCAAGACTTACATTAAGATCCTTAATCATTGATGAAATATCCTCTGTCTTTTTGACAGCAGTATTAGCCGCAGCATTTCTGTCCGCAGCCTCACCTGTAGCCTTAATAATCTTATCTAATGGACTCTCCTTTTTAACTGGCTCGCCGTCAAGATCGCCACGACCAACAGCTTCAAGGTTGTCCATAAAAGTACCACCGCACTTCTTCTGTCTCTTCTTAGCAATTTCAATCTGTTCTGTTGTGTAATGAGGCTTTGAACTCTGTCCAAAGAATTCACTCATTGCATCCTCATAACTATAACCCATTTATATCCTCCGATTAGCTACCCGCTATCACTAATAACCATCAAGCATTATACCATATAATCATGAGGCAAAAAAAGAACCGTCAGTTAAAAACTGACGGTTCTGAATGTTTTACTTTAGAGAAACTCTCAATTAAGCTAACTCTGCGAAATACTTGATTGTTAGAACAATTAAGTACACGTAAGACTACAATTAAGCTAACTCTGCGAAGTACTTAATTGTTCTTACCATCTGAGATGTGTAAGAGTTCTCGTTGTCATACCATGAAACAACCTGAACAAGGTTATCCTCGCCTACCATTGTCTGTGTAGCATCGAAGATTGAACCAAATGTTGATCCAACGATATCTGAAGAAACGATCTCTTCCTCATTGTAACCGAATGACTCTGTTGCAGCAGCCTTCATTGCAGCATTGATCTCATCCTTTGTTACTGACTTCTCAACTGTTGCTACAAGGATTGTTGTAGAACCTGTTGGAGTTGGAACTCTCTGTGCAGATCCGATAAGCTTACCATTAAGCTCTGGGATAACAAGACCGATAGCCTTAGCAGCACCTGTTGAGTTAGGAACGATGTTAACAGCACCAGCTCTTGATCTTCT
>JAZLFL010000220.1:0-4259 GCA_045615825.1 Lachnospiraceae bacterium | reverse complement strand
ATTTAAGGATGGATGAATGGGCATCTTCGCAGGCTTATTAACTACTACGATATCCTCATCCTCATATACAATATCAACCGGCAGATTGACAGGTGGAATTTTCTCAGACGATACCGGCTCCTTAATCCATATGAAGAGCTTATCCCCCTCATCAAGGACTCTGTTAAGGAAGGACTCCTCCCCATTAACCTTCACACAGTCCTGATCCTTTTTAAGATTGGTCTGAAGCTGTCTAGAATATCCCTTTTCAGTAAGTAGCTCAAGCACCTTCTTCCCACTGTCGCTTGGCCCGATATCATACACAAATTGTCTGTCTGCCATAATTAATCCAATTACTTTTAAAGCTTAATAATCTTCTCATCCGGAAGGAACTTAATTAACAGTTCATCAAGCTTGGCCGGTTTGACCGGTTTACTTAAGTATGCATCAAATCCCATCCTCATATACTCCTGCTCTGCTCCGACAATGGCATTAGCTGTAAGCACTACTATAGGGATTGGATTCGCCTTGTATTTCGGCAGGGAACGAATCTTTTCAAATGCTTCTATACCATCCATTACAGGCATCATATGATCAAGTAAGATCAGATCATAATCATTAACGAGGTATTTCTCAACGCATTCAACGCCATTCTTAGCCTCTTCGAGCATCATCTCTGTCTTATCAACAAGTCGCTTAATAACCAGTCTGTTAATATCATTATCATCTACTATAAGTATGCTTGCAGATGGAGCTTTAAATGCCTCCTTATACTCATGAACAACAGGTGCTGTAACAAGTTCCTTAAGCTCACCAATAGGAACATCACTTATGATAGGCTGCTTTAGCACAAAAGAGAACTTGGAACCCTTACCATACGTACTCTTCATCTTAAGTTCGCTTCCCATAAGCTCAAGTATTCCTGATATGATGCTCATACCAAGTCCGGTGCCTTCTATATTACGATTACGCTTCTCTTCAAGACGTTCGAACTTACCACAAAGTCTTCCTATATCTTCTTCCTTAATACCGATACCAGTATCAGTAACAGATATGGCAAGTATGACATCCTTGCCCACTACATGACCCTTAACTGTAAGCTCAACATATCCCTGCTTGGTATATTTGATACCATTGCTTAGAAGATTCATAAGTACCTGGCGAAGTCTTATATCATCTCCAAGCAGTGTGGACGGCAGGTTGATATCCAGATTAAGCTTAAGTTCAAGGTCCTTATCATTGGCCCTGTACTTCATCTGCTTCATAACATCCGTCACTACCTGGTCAAGGCGGTATGGCATATTCATAAGCTCCATCTTGCCCGCCTCAATTTTGCTTATATCAAGGATGTCATTAACGATTGATAACAGCGATTCAGTAGCATTCCTGATATCTCTGGCATAACCTACAATCTCTGGATTGATACTCTCTCTGAGTATCATCTCATCCATACCAAGAATTGCATTAATAGGAGTACGAATCTCATGCGACATATTGGCCAGGAACTGGCTCTTAGCCTGGTTGGCATACTCCAATTCACTCTGTATACGCAGGTTTTCCTCCTGCATCTGAACCACCTGAATGGTGGTATTAATCTGATTGGTGAGCTGGTATGCGAAGTTAACATTCTCCGCTGGAATCTCAGTTATGACGATTCCCATCTGCTTCTCCATATAGAAGATTGGAAGCACCAGGTCAACACTCCTTCTTCCTGTCTTGATGATATCCTCATCAAACACATTAAGTGTATTAACCACACGCTCGCCCTTAGCCAGTATTCTCGCCTCGCCATTCTTATGCATGGCACGAAGCTCCATGGTCTGTGGCATGCTCCACTTATCATCATATCTGTTGATAATAGGTTCAGAATACATGAAGATAAATGTATTCTCAGCCCCCATTCTCTTATAGGCCTCCAGCATTGGTTTCAGCCATCCATTACCAGAATTCTGAGAGAATACTATCTCTCTGTGGGCAAGCTCAAGCTCTCCTACGAACTTACTCTCCCTTCTGGCATTATCTATATAGCGCTTGGAGCTGGCTCTGTACTCCTCCTCACTTGCAAGACCAATAACCTTACCATCTTCATCGTATATTATAGTATCCTCGCATCCACACGACTGTCGCTTAACCATACGCGTAGGTACATCCGGAATATTATATATATCATTATCAAGAGCAAACAGCGCCTTGGAAGCAAGCTCCGATGAATCCGCCTTAACTGTTGTAAGAGGTGGACGCATTAACATACACACGGACTGATCATCAAATCCGGTAATCATAATATCCTTACCCGGAGTGAGTCCCATCTTCTCCATGACTGAATAGCCAGCTACCGCCATATCATCATTAGCGAAAACTATAGCCTCAATGCCTTCATTTTGCTCGATAAATGCTCTCACTGTATCCTCACAGTAAGGCGAGAAATTACCATAAGTAACATAGCTTTCAGGCACATTAATACCGTGATCCTCACAGACCTTCTTATATACCTTCAGTCTGCAGTCCGCATCATAGTTATCCTTTGGACCTGACACAAATCCAATCTTAGTTAATCCATGGTCATTAATCAGATGCTCCATAATATCAACAAGACCTGATTCATTGTCATAACAGATGCCTGGATGATTCTTGAAGCTTTCAAATAACAGTACGGACTTAAGCCCACCGATGCGCTCCAGATACTCAAGCTTACCCTGCTCATCAAGGTCAGAGGTAATGGTTCCAAACTCAACAATTGCTCCGTCAATAGAATCAGAACGGTAATAATCGCTTAAGACATTGTACTGGTAACGGTATACCGTAACATCATTATCCGAATACGGATTACCCATTAATCCTGTAGGAAAAATGAGCAGATTGGCATCAAGTTCACTCGCAGCCAAAGAAGCTCCGCGTATAACACCACTCGATATTTCATTGTCAGGCATAGCCACAAACAGTGCGTAATTCTTTCTCTTCATAACAACTCTTCCATCAGACTATGAATTCATCTTCTTCCTTATATCTGACAATCTGTCCAGGGCATTTGTAAGTGTCTCATCCTGTTTAGCGAAATGGAATCTTATCAGATGATTAACAGGCTCCCTGAAAAAGCTTGAGCCTGGTACTGCTCCTACTCCGACCTTCTTAGCCAGATCAACGCAGAATTCATTATCATCCGCGTAGCCAAACTCACTGATATCCATCAGTACATAGTATGCACCCTGAGGCTCTGTGAAAGTCATTCCTATATCACGAAGGCCGCCTGTGAAAAGCTCCTTCATGTGTGTGTAATGGGCCTGAAGCCCCCTGTAATACTCATCACCAAAGTTAAGACCAACTGTTGCCGCTTCCATAAGAGGCGCTGCTGCACCAACTGTAAGGAAGTCATGCACCTTCTTAACTCTGTCTATAACCTCCTCAGGTGCTATAACATATCCCAGTCTCCAGCCTGTGATGGAATAAGTCTTACTAAGTGAGTTACATATAATGGTTCTCTCTCTCATTCCCGGAAGGTTTGCCATATATACATGCTTATTAGGTGCATAGAGAATATGCTCATATACCTCATCAGTAATAACCCATGCATCATACTTAATGGCAAGACCTCCTATAAGCTTAAGTTCATCCTCTGTAAATACCTTGCCACATGGATTGGATGGGTTGCATATAACAATTGCCTTGGCTCCAGCCTTAAAGCCATCCTCTAACACCTCTGGATCAAAGTTAAACTCAGGTGGAACTAATGGAACAAATATAGGCTCAGCACCTGACAGAATCGTATCAGCACCATAATTCTCATAGAATGGCGAGAATACGATTACCTTATCTCCCGGATTAACCACACTCATCATGGATGCCATCATGGCTTCTGTACTACCACAGGTAACCACTATTTCCTTATCAGGATCCACCTTCATTCCAGAGAAATGCTCATGCTTCTTAGCAAGTGCCTCACGGAAGTTCTGCGCTCCCCATGTCAGAGCATACTGGTGAGGTCCAATGGAAGCAATCTCAGCTAATCTGTCCGTTATTTCCTTAGGAGGTTCGAAATCAGGGAACCCCTGAGAGAGGTTGATCGCTCCATACTGATTGGATACTCTTGTCATCCTTCTTATTACTGAGTCTGTGAAAGTTGCTGTTCTGTTACTTAATCCAGGCATTTATGGCCCCTCCTCAAACTGTTATTACGTAAGTTTAAAATATAATTATACTACATAACAGGCTGTTTTAGATAGAGTACACACGCTTAAGTTCATATGGTAAAGCCACGGATAAATATGGTAAATTAATTATGG
>JAZLFL010000219.1:0-3213 GCA_045615825.1 Lachnospiraceae bacterium | reverse complement strand
TGCCAGCTTCATATGTACCACTTCCGGCACCATTCTCAACGATGGCATTGAACTTAGCTTTATTATCTGATACAGAGTTCTTAGATGGACTGTTATTAGAAGTACTGTTACCCTTATTACCACTACCATTATCAGAGGTATTACCATTAGAATCCTGGAAAATGGCTATAGCCTGTCTGTCTTCTTTTACATTCTTAATATTATCTTCATTGAAGAACTTCCAGTAACTAAACTTCCATCCCTTATGATCAGCCTGCTTAGGCTCTGGATTCTTATCTGGATAATAACCGTTGCCACCATCTGCTACAGTAATTTCTTCGTAAACTGTATAGTCATCATTCATATACTTGATAGTATGACTGGTCTTAATTCCAGCACTATCTTCAAATACAGCGATAGCCTGTCTGTTCTCAGTTACGTTCTCAATCTCGTTAGGATTATCAAACTTCCATTCCTTAAATGTGAATCCAGCATGAGTATCAAGAAGAGGAACTGGATCATACTTTGGATAATATCCAGTCTTACCCTTATCTACATAAATAGTCTGATATACAGTAAGATCGTCATTTAAGAACTTAATATAATACTGTGATCCTAAGAACTTAACATATATCTTGTCATATCCCACAGGATCATAGTTAGCTGTAACATTACACTCCTCAAATGTCCAGATAGTAACTGTAGCATCCTTATCAAATGCTTCATCAGATATCTGAGTATTACATGGAATTGTAACATCAAGGGCCGCTGCACTGTTATTAAATGCTTTCTTGGCAATATTAGAAATAGTTGTAGGAAGCTTAACTTCTGTCAGAGTCTTACAACCATCAAATGCATTGGCTGGAATAGCTGTAATAGTTGTATCAGTAAGATCAACCTTAGCTATATGTTCACAGCTGGCAAATGCACCTTCAGCCATAGAAGATGTATTGGTAAGATTAGGATCATTAGCAGTCTCAACCCATATCTCATCACTTGTCATTCCAAGTCCTCTGGCTGGTAAACAAGTAGATATCTCATATGTTCCATCAGGTAATGTCTCATAGAGAATATAGTTGTCAAAGCTATATTTTGTATTACCATTAGTTCCGATGGAAGTAAGGTCTGTACATCCATTAAATGCAGACTTTCCAATATCCTGAAGAGCTGGACCAACGATTACAGACTCAAGTCTTTCGCATGAATCAAAAGCATAATCAGGTAATCGCTTAACACCTGGCATCTCAACTGAAAGTATCCAGTCATTACCCTTTACTAAAGTCTCAGCACCTGGATCTCCATAATAATTAAGTTCATCATGTTCCTTCATCTGACCAGAGAATAAACCTGGTGTATATCCACCATTTTCCTCGTAAACCTCTGATGCAGGAACACCGCCAACCAGGAGATATTTATCAGAATATGCTCCACGTCTTGTTGTTCCACTATAGAATACATCAGGAACTGTATCATCAAGATATACAAAGTTTCTGGCATTAGGATTATTGTTACCAGTTAAGAAGCTTGCAACATCAATAGACTCAACAGCATCAGGTATATCCAGATATAGTGTTGCGTTAATCTTATTAATATATTCAGAACTTAGTGGCAGATTATTCTCGTATGCATCTCTAACATCTGAAGGAAGATCGCAATAGTGAGGATAATCAATAAGTAAAACTTCATTAGTCTTATCATCTAAGATAGTCTTAAAGCATGTTGGTGAAGGAGTCTGATAACAGATATATGTAGAATCTGTATTAATCTCATTCTTACCCATGGCATATTCAAATGGAGCATAATCGTCCATAATATCACCAGTGAAGTACAATACAGGACTGCCTGTCTTAAATGCATCCTGACCGATAGGAGCCATTGTACCGTACGCATTAGGGCTCTCAAAGATAACATCTTCTAATAAAGGACATTCAGCAAAAGCTTCCTTGCCTATGGATTCACAGTTACCGTCAATAGTAACCTTCTCAAGTAAAGCATTGTCAGCAAAAGCTCTCTCGCCAATGTTCTTGATAGAATTACCAAGCTCAACTTCTTTTAGGCTTGCACAATCTTCAAATACACCATTATCAATACTTTCAATAGAATTATCTTCAATAATAAGTTTCTCAATCATGCTCTTAATCTCATCCGAGATACATCCATCAGCCATGGATGTAACATGATATTTTGCAACCTTACCAGGAATAGAGAATACAGGTATAGTTGTAACACCTGATTTGATAAGTTCACAGTTAAGTAGTGTAGCTGTGTTGTTAGTATCATCAACCTCTAATTCATATCTGTAATCACCTATACCAACTTCATAATGATTCTTACCATCTGCATAATATACATATGGAATATAGTTAGAAACATACGTTGCCTTTTTAGGGTTACCACTGGCATCCTCTGAAGTTGCCCATGTAGCCTTTCTAGGTTTTGCATAGTATTTTCCATTACTATCTGCATAGAGAGAAGTTTCAGGACCAAATACATAGAAATCATCCTTCTGAACATCTTCAAAAAGATAAGGATCAAATGTTGCTTCTCTGTTGTATCCTGTGGTGAAGTTTAGACATTCCAAATTAATACACATATCAAATGTATATGATGGAATCTTCTCCTCACTTGTAGAACTACCAAAGTTAACTGGCATAGTTACTTCAGTAAGATTATCTCTGTTTGCAAGAATATAATCACCTATTCTGGATGTATAAGGATTATTACCAGTATCCTGAAGATTATAATTAACAAATGATGATAAGGCGTTACTCTTATAATCCTTAATAAGGTATGGGAATTTGAACTCTGTAAGTGCAGAACTTGCACCATTACCTGGTGATAAAGCAAACGCAGCTTTACCTATAGCAAAATCATAATCATCATTAAACTTTACAGAATTAAGCTTAGTACAATCAAAGAATGCGTATTCACCAATAGTACAGCTATTAACATTCTGAGATAAATCAACCGACTCAAGTACAGAACAGTTAGCAAATGCACCGAAACCAATATTCTTCATACCTTCCGGAAGATTAACTGCACGAAGCTTCTTACATCCTTCAAATGCTTCCTTACCAATAGTTGTAGTTGAACTTGTAAGAGTAATATCTTCAAGGTACACACAGTTCTGGAATACTCGGTTACCAATATAAGTTACACCTTCAAAATCCACACTCTTAATAAATGAATTCTGGAAGGCTTCGTCACCGATATATGCAATACCATCACCTACAA
>JAZLFL010000218.1:0-3878 GCA_045615825.1 Lachnospiraceae bacterium | reverse complement strand
TTTGTGTTCCGTATTCCTGTATATAACAGTATGCCAAGCGGTCGACAGGTTAAGCCGGATGCCAATGATACTTTGTCTCTTAATATGGATAATGTTGAGAATCTTCCTGTTGATCAGAGCGCTGTTCTTATCCCATATATCAATGGTGGAGAGAATGCATCATATGAGATTAAATACACAAGCTCTAACGATAGTGTTGCATCTGTAGATGAGAAGGGCGTTATTACTGGTAAGAGGCCTGGTAGTGCAACAATTACTGCTAAAGCTGAGGGACTTAATACTGTTTCATGCTCGCTTAATGTCATTAAGGCAGATATTGCAATTGATGATATTGATAAGCCAGAGATAGAGATTACATATAGCCCTGATAAGACATTAGGTGATATAGAACTTCCAGAAGGATTCGCCTGGACTGATTCATCAACAGTTCCAACTGTTAATAATGAAGGATATACAGTTAATTATTCGCCGGATGACAGCAAGTACAACAGTATTGCCATGACTCTTGAAGTTAAGGTTAATAAGGCATATGTCTCAGCAGACGATTTAAACCTTCCTACAGACCTCACAGCCGAAGCAGGAAGTGAACTTAATGATATTGCACTTCCAGTTGGATATACATGGAATGATCCAATGGCTACAGTATCAGAGCGAACAGGCACTTACATTTACAAAGCTGGATACTGTATTGACAATGATAATTACGAACCGACTAAGGATATTGATATTACTGTTACAGTCAAGTGTAGTAATCACAGTTTCGGTGAGTGGAGTGATCCATCAGGTGGATATATAACAAGAAGATGCAGCAGGTGTGATGAAGAAGAGAAACTCCAGGTTGAAGAACAGGTTAAGGAGAAGGACTGCTTGACCGATGGCCATGAGATGGAGGATGGTACCTGCTTGCGATGCGGATATGTTGAGCCGACTATCCAGGAACATGTTCATGAGTATTCTGTTGCAGATAACACAGCAACCTGTGTTAAGGATGGTGAGACTATATACATCTGTTCGTGTGGTGACAGTTATTCAGAGCCACAGAGCAAGTTGGGACACAAGATGAATGGTATCAAGTGCGAGCGCTGCGACTATGAATTGAAGCCAACTGCAGCAGTAACACCAGTACCATCAACAGTTGCACCTAAGCCAACAGTGGTGCCAACAAAGACGGTTGAGCCAACACCAACGGTTGGTATTACGCCTGAGGCAAGTCAGGCAACTGACGGTCAGAATAAAGAGGAGAGTGAACAGCCATCACCGGTATCGCCTGTTCAGATTGCAAATAAGGTTGTGTCTGGTATATCTCAGAAACTAGAATTACCACTTTCAGCATCTGAGAATGCAGATGCCTTTAAGACTAACATTCCGGATACTTCGATTAGGAATGATAATGTGGATGATAATGATACATCTATTACACCATCTGAAATAGATGAAAGAGGTGCTGTTGAGGAGAAGCTTGGTGACGAAGATGCAAATGATATCTCTGTAGTTGCAGAAAATCCTGAACACTCTGTACCTGCCAAGACAGTAATTGAACTTATAGATACAACAACACTTAATGCAGACAGCCTTAATGGATTGGTAGGTGATAGCAATAATGTCGAGGTCAAGGTTGGAGACGGTGTAGTATGGGATATTAATCTTGCAGGTGTCGACATTGATTCCATTGATGTTGATATGAAGGTAACTGTGGGAGAAGCAGACATTCCTGAGAAGCTCATTAATTCCCTTAAGTCTGAGGATGTTGTGCTAATGAGTCTTGCTCATGATGGAGCATTTGGTTTCGATGCAGTACTGAATGTGGAGATTGGTAGTGAGCATGAAGGCAAGTATGCTAACCTCTATTACTACAATCCTGATACAGATAAGCTTGAACTCGTGGATTCGGTGCTGGTAACAACTGATGGTGTTGCTGCATTTAATATGAAGCATGCATCAGAATATGTCATCTCATTCAGTGATAAGCAGCAGATTGCGAAGACCGGCTCTAATGTTATGCTGATAGCCATTCTTGCAATTATATTGATGGGCGGTATAGGTGTTATTGTATTCGTTTTCACACATACAGTGATGAATAGAGAAGATCACGAAGGATATTTAGATTCAGAGGATAATAGCCTGTAAGACTATTATCCCTTGGGGATGCTATGTTATTTAATTCATATATTTTCATATTTGCATTCCTTCCAATATGTTTGGCTGGATTCCATATATTAAGAAGATACAGTCCTGTAGGTGCCAAATGTTTCCTCATAGGTATGTCATTATGGTTCTATGGGTACTTTAATGTAAGCTATCTGCTTATAATGTTGTTCTCCATTACCTTTAACTATGTTATCTACAGAGTGATGGTGAAACAGGAATTCGTAAAGAGTAAGACTAAGTTTGTCTTAATACTGGGAGTAGTAGTTAATCTTGGAGTGTTATTCTACTTTAAGTATTATGATTTCTTCCTGGATAACTGTAATAGCATTTTGGGAACAGATATTCCATTAAAAGGATTATTACTGCCATTAGGAATTAGTTTTTTCACATTCCAGCAGATAGGCTTTATAGCGGATGCATACAGGGGAGAGATAAGAGAATGTTCTCCGGTAGAGTATGCATTGTTTGTTAGCTTCTTTCCTCAGCTCATAGCTGGACCAATTGTTAATCATGATGAGATGCTTCCGCAGTTCTCTGGAATTGGTCAGAAGATTGATGGAGGTAAGATAGCCAGGGGTGCATATATCTTCATCCTAGGCATGGGTAAGAAGGTTCTTATAGCAGATACATTTGGAACAGCTGTTGATTTCGCCTACAGCAATCTGGCAACTGGTATTAATGCGACAGAATCATTACTGGCGATTTTATTCTATACATTGCAGTTATATTTTGATTTCAGCGGATACTGTGATATGGCAATCGGACTGGGATTGATGCTTGGTATAGATATTCCAATTAACTTTAATTCACCATACAAGGCAGTTAACATCATTGATTTCTGGAAGAGATGGCATATTACATTAAGCAGATTTTTCACTAAGAATATATACATTCCTCTTGGCGGTAACAGACGTGGTAATGCAAGGATGTATGTGAATCTGTTCATAGTATTCTTCTTAAGTGGCTTATGGCACGGAGCAGGATGGAACTTCATTCTGTGGGGCTGCATGCATGGAGTGCTCTATATAATTACCAGAGCATACCAGAGGATGAGAGGCAATACATCCGACAAGAACCCTGCTGTCAATGCCTTATGCGTGATTGCGACTTTTATATTTGTAAATATCGCATGGGTATATTTCAGGGCACCATCAATTGGGGATGCCAATACAATTATTAGTAATCTGTGGAATGCATCATGGGTTAGACCATCTGAAGCATTTGCCAGTGGCTTCAACCTCGGCGAATTCTGGTATGTTATGAAGGTACTGCGCCTAACCAATTTTGCCTTCAGCAAATACCTTCTAATGGCTGCCTTCACGATTGTGACACTAATTATTACATTCTTTGGAAAAAATGTTCACGAGCTCGCTGACAGAACTAAGTATTCCGTAGGAACAGCCATAATTCTGGGAGTTATAGCAGTATGGTGCATCATATCACTTTCTGGTGTCAGCACATTTTTGTATTTCAACTTTTAACAAAGAGAAAGACAAATAAAATAATTGATTGAGGACTGTACGAAGAACGCCAGCACTTAATGAGCGCAGCAAGCGCGAATTTAGTACTGCTGCGTTCTGAGACAAGTGGGAACGTGTCCGAAATCAATATATTTATTAGTCTTTCGGTGTGAATTAAGATGAAAAAATTCTGGGTCACCCTGGGGGTGATATTTGCGGCAGGCCTGATTGTGTGCGCGGGATTAATTATATATGTGGATCCGTTTTTTC
>JAZLFL010000217.1:0-4349 GCA_045615825.1 Lachnospiraceae bacterium | reverse complement strand
GCAGGAGTATATGCGGGGAATGATTCTTATGCCAGCCTGGTTAACATAACAAAAAGCGCTCAAAACGAATATACACTCCTAACTGATTTTATGAAGAAGAACCCTTCATCCAACCTAAGCGAAATCTGTAATTCCAGTGATCCTGAAGCCAAGGAAGCAAGACTGGAATATCGTGTGGTTGACATAACTCAAGATAATGCCGCAACCCTGGATATCCACTTACTAACCGGCAGGCATCATCAGATCAGATTACAGCTGTCGAATGCAGGTATGCCAATACTGGGTGATACCAAGTATGGCTCCACAGAGTCCAAGGTCTACAGTAGAAATAATCGAATCAGGAATGTGCAGTTATGCGCATATAAATACGCGTTCACACATCCGAAGACGCATGAACGCGTTGAATTAACCTTACCTAATATTATTTAATCAAATAATCTATCCTTATACTTACTTAATGCATTAATAAGTAAGATTCCAAGTACGCCACATGAGATAATCTCACCAGCTGTTACAGTTACGAATGAGAACCAGAGTGGCTCAATTCCGTATGCATACTTAAGAAGAAGTGGAACAATGATTGCATTAGCCACGATTGGTGGAACAGGTGCAAGCCACTTGGTCTTATTTCTTAAGTACTGTGTTCCAAGAGCTCCAAGTAATGTTGCAATTGAACCGAAGATGATATCAGGAAGCGCACAGCCTGTTAGGATGTTGCTAAGTAAGCATCCAACGAACAGACCTGGTACTGCAGCTGTTGTGAAGAATGGAAGTACTGTAAGTGCCTCCGAGAATCTTACCTGAACTGCGTAATTAGCAAGTCCGAATGCATTGGCTATGAAGGTTAGCACAATGTAGATTGCTGCGATGATAGCAGCCTGACATAATTTCTTTACATTTGTATTCATTTGTTTCTCCTTTAGTTTTGTTTTAGGTGAGGAAGGTTTCGAACTCACCCCTTAGTTTTATTTTACGTCAGGAAGGTTACGAACTGACGCGACAATCGTTAATCTATCATATTTATTCACTTATTTCAACAAAATCTCTAGATTAATTCACTATATGTGTCTATAATGATATTTGCGCTACGAAAATTTACTAAATTTAATTGGGTTTCCTTACTTACATTCATGCGCACCTGAGGTTATTATGGCTAAGACAGTAGATATGACAGAGGGTAATGCAGTTAAGCATATCCTTCTATTTTCAATTCCATTATTAATAGGTAATTTATTCCAGCAGGTATATAATCTTGCGGATTCGGTTATAGTTGGTCAGCTTGTTGGCGCCGATGCACTGGCTGCCACAGGTGTCGCAGGCCCAATCAACTTTTTCTTCTTCGCACTGTGTAACGGTATAGCGGGCGGCGGTGGTATCATCACCTCCCAGTCATTCGGAGCACATGATGATAGAAAGGTTAAGTCCTGCATAGCCAACACCGGATATATCATGATCGCCTTCCCACTGGTTGTCGGAATCGTATCATTTTTCTTAGCAAGACCTTTACTTATAGCGCTGGCTACTCCTGAGAAAATCTTAGATGAAGCAGTTGTATATACACAGATTCTGTGTGTTGGTCTGCTATTCGTATCAGTGTACAACTACGTATCTTCGATGCTTAGAGCGCTTGGAGATTCCAAGTCGCCATTGTATTTCCTGATATTCTCATGCTTCCTTAATATAATCTTAGACATATTCTTCGTCGCAGTGCTTCATATGGGTGTGGCGGGAGCAGGAATCGCTACAGTCATCGCACAGTTTATTGCTGGCGCATGCTGTCTTGTATTCGCATTTAGTAAGAATCCTTATTTCAAATTCGATAAGGAATCTCTTAAGATTGATCTGCCCGTGATGTGGTCAACCGTTCGTCTCGGTGTTCCGCTCTCCCTTCAGTTCTCACTCATCGCCATCTCTACGATGGCACTTCAGAGAGTAGTCAATGGCTTCGGAGAGGTGGCTGTTGCGGCATTCACTACATCAAGCCGAATCGAGCAGCTGATTCACCAGCCATATCAGTCATTAAGTGCAGCACTGTCAACCTTCGTTGGACAGAACTACGGTGCAAGGAAGCACAGAAGATCAATCGAAGGATATCGTAAGTCCATGGGTATCATGGCATTATTCACAGTTGTCATGGTAATCGCAATGCAGGTACTTGGACGACCAATTACTGCCATGTTCGTATCTGATGAGGCAGTAATTGATATGGGTGCCAAGGCACTTCAGATTACAAGTATCTTCTATATATTCCTTGGTGTTATCTATACTGTCAGGGGAATTCTTAACGGAATCGGAGATGCGTTCTTCGCACTCTTTAATGGAATCGTCGAGGTCATCGGAAGATTCACAGTACCTGTCCTGCTTACAGCATTCACGCCTCTTGGCCTCTGGGGAATCTGGTGGTCCGTTGGAGCCGTATGGTTCTTAAGCGGTGCAACCGCCTGGATGAGATATCTGAAATATTGGAAGTTCGTTAAGACTGAATCCTAAAAAAAGCCCCGACTCTCATGGCCGGGGCTTAATATCATTTTATGCGAATGGTCCTGCGATTACCTTGTCACGCTTCTTGCCGAAGTAGTCAGTGTCGAATACGATTGGTGTTCCATCCGGATTCTCGAATGCCTCTTCTGGCTCGAATGATATTCCAAGATATTCTGTATCAATCATATCTGTATCCTTGTCAGGCATGAACTCATATACATTAGTATCGAACTTATAGCCATCTGCCTCATCGCCTAATGTGAAGGTTACCTTATGCTCTGTATCCACATAAGCATCTGTCTCTCTGCTGATTGGCTTGGCACCATTGAAGTATACATTACCACCTACCCATACAGGTAACTTATCATAGTAACGGTTGCTTGCTGGTGATCCCATTCCACAATATCCTTCGAACTGAGCTACATACTCTTCGTATGAAGGGTAGTTCTCGAATGATAATGTACCACAGATTAAGTTAGCATCTGTCCACTCGTCGTCCTTCATCCACTCATGAATCTCAGCCATACAAGGTCTGATCTCCTTCTGTACGAAGATATTGTTGTAGAATCTGTTATCACCATGAAGCACTGTCATGAAACCGGTAATATCTGTCGAATGTGGTCTGTGAACTGGTGTATATCTTGGTGATGGAATCGAGATGGATCCATTATTAACACCACGTCCAACACATGTGAATGAACCAGCGATGAAGTTATGTACTACAGCAAGACCCTGGGTCGGAATCTTCATACAGTAATCTGATAAGAAGATATTATTATCTACAAGAGTAGGGCCGTGTGAGATCTCAATGAAGAGGTCCTCACCAATATCAATATTGTCCTTAGATGTTGTCTCAGGATTAGGAATTGTATTGTCATGGAAAAGGTTATTAGTAACTCTTGTTCCCTGTGCCTGCCAGTCAAGCCATACACCTCTTGTACAATGATGGAAGTGGTTGCCGCGAAGAATTACATCAATTGCGGCATGAAGCTTGATACCACCAATCTCTGCACCTGCGAGATTCTGCTTATTATTAATATGATGAATGTGATTATTCTCAATTACCGAGAATACACAGCCAAGATTACCAACGATACCTGTCTGTCCACAGTCATGAATATTACAGTTTCTTACGATATGAGAACCGATTGTCTCCTTGCTCCAGCCATCAAGCTGTGCGATAAGTGCACAGTCACGCTGTGTCTGAGCACCGTCCTTGAACTTCCTCTCAGACCACTTATTGTTATTACCTTCCTGATAATACTTACCAAGAGAGATACCTGAACACTTAGAATTAGATACTTCACAGTTCTCTATGATCCAGCCCTTAGACCAGTGAGGACCAATCATACCATCCTGAATAGCTGTCGGAGGTGCCCACTGAGTCGCAGCCATTTTGACATTAAAACCATCAAGAGTAATATAGCCAACGCCCTCCGCCTGTGGATAGAAGCACTCCTGACGAACTGTCATCTGCACCTCTTCCGCGTTAGGATCCTTGCCCTGGAAGTTGGCATAGATCACAGTCTGATTCTTCTCCTCGTCAATCTCGGCATGCCATGTGTACACAGAGAACTCCGAATCCCAAGACTTCTTATATACAACAGGATTTAACACCTTCTCAATATCATCAACCTCATAGAGGGACTTCTCACCAAGGAAGATATCGCCTGTGTGCTGATAGTAATGCTGGTCGAACCAGTCACCATACACGTCTGTCGCGAATGGATTGTAATCGCCGAAGATCTCATTATCAACTCGCGCTACCCATACATTAGGAGCGAATGGCTCCCAGCCTGTAAGTGGCTCAGCACCTGTGATAACTGCGCCAAGTGGCTCGATCGACTTGTATGTGATTCTTGCATCCT
>JAZLFL010000216.1:0-4122 GCA_045615825.1 Lachnospiraceae bacterium | reverse complement strand
CGGTTCAGAGTATGGCAGCATTGAGTATATGTTCTTAGAGGATGGAACACTTATTATCCATTTAGGTGAGGACTGGTATAACTGCGAGATGCCACAGTAATTATTTTTACAACAAATTTAATAAACAATCATTAAGGAGCGTATTTTTCAGTCAGAATTTATACGCTCCTTTTGTATGTGTAAGAGGGATTTATAAATGGAAGAGTCGAAGAGTAATCAGACTATGCTTCGTATCTGCGGATTTATCGTGGATAAGCGTAATCTGTTTTTTTTGGTGTTCGCAATACTTGCCATTTTTTCAGCATTTTCAAGAAACTGGGTTAATGTTGAGAATGACATGGCATACTATCTGCCAGGGACAACAGAGACCAGACAGGGACTGGACTTAATGGAGGAGGAATTTGTAACCTACGGAAGTATTTCTGTTATGGTTGCGAATGTATCCTATGACCAGGGGGAGGCCATTAAGGAAGATATAGAGAAGATTGATGGTGTATTTTCGGTAGGCTTCGATGATACTGCCGAATATTATAATAATGGATCTGCCAAGCTTGCTATAACGTTTGATTATGATGAGAAGGACGACAGATGCTTAGAAGTGCAGGATGAGATAAAATTATATCTCGAGGGATATGATTATTATCTGATAACTACACTTGGTGATATAGAAGCTGAGATGATCAATGACGAAATGAAGGTAATAAGTGCCATTGTCGTAGTCATAGTGCTGTCAGTTTTGCTACTCACAACACAGGCTTATGCAGAAATTCCAGTTCTTCTTATAACCTTCGGTGGTTCTGCTATTCTTCAGATGGGAACGAATTTCGTATTCGGTACTATCTCATTCGTATCGGATTCCGTTACCATCGTTCTGCAGCTGGCATTATCAATCGATTATGCCATTATCCTGCTTAACAGATATAAGGAAGAGCATGCTACATATGAAGCCAGAGAGGCTATTATTATTGCGCTTTCAAAGGCTATTCCAGAGATCGCCGGATCGTCACTTACGACAATCGGAGGTCTTGTTGCTATGACCTTCATGCAATATAAGATGGGTCCTGATATGGGTATCGTGCTTATTAAGGCCATTATCTTAAGTCTGGTTGGAGTATTCCTGCTCATGCCAGGTGTTATTATGCTGTTCTCTAATCTTATGGAGAAGACAAAGCATAAGAATTTCATCCCGCAGATTCCGTTTGTAGGTAAGTTCGCCTATAAGACGAGATTCGTAATTGCGCCAGTTTTCTTAATACTTATTGTTGTAGGATATCTTATATCGAGCAGGTGTAATTATGTGTTCGGAGATTCAACAATCACAACTCCAATTGAGAATGATATGCAGCATGCCAAGAAGCTTATGGAGGAAAACTTCGAGTCGACTAACCTGGTGGCAATGATGGTACCTACAGGTAACTATGAGACTGAGAAGCTGTTAATTAAGGAACTTGAAAGCAGGGATGAGGTTGATCACTGTCAGGGGCTTGCCAATATTGAGGCTCTTAATGGTTATACACTTACAGACAAACTTAATCCAAGACAGTTCTCGGAGCTTATAGATCTTGATTATGAGGTATCCAAGCTTGTATATGCTGCCTATGCGATTAATGATGAGGATTATGCCAAGGCCATTAATGGTATAGAGGGTTACAGTGTCCCACTTATTGATATGTTCATGTTCGTTAAGCAGGAAGTTGATGAGGGCTATGTAACTTTAGATGATGAACTGATGGATACTCTCAATGATGCATATGAGCAGATGAACTTTGGTAAGAAGCAGCTTAAGGGTGAGAATTACAGTCGTATATTAGTGTATTTAACCTTACCGGAGGAAACAGAAGAGACATATGCATTCCTTAATGAGATGCATGAGATAGCTGACAGATTCTACCCGGGCGAAAAGGTGCTTCTGTGTGGTAACTGTGTAAGCCAGTATGATCTTAATAAGACATTTGGAAGGGACAACCGCGTGGTTAACATAATGTCGATACTGGTAGTTCTGGTTGTGCTTCTGTTTACCTTCAAATCAGCAGGTATGCCAGTACTTCTTATCGTTGTTATCCAGGGAAGTATATGGATTAACTTCTCATGCTCTACATTACTTAATCAGAATATATTCTTCTTAAGCTACCTTATAGTTAGCTCAATCCAGATGGGTGCCAATATCGACTATGCGATTGTTATTGCAAGCCGTTATACAGAGCTTAGAGAGACTATGTCAAGGAGGGAGGCAATCATAGATACTATGAATATGTCATTCCCTACAATTGTTACTTCGGGTTCAATGCTTGCCCTTGCGGGTATTACAATCGGTAAGCTGACATCGAATGCGGCGATTTTCAACATCGGTCAGGCAATAGGCAGGGGAACTATTATTTCCATAATTATTACAATGTTCGTTCTTCCTCAGATACTGCTTGTGGGCGATGCTATTATTGCTAAAACTGCCTTTGTTATGAATATGCCAATCAGGAATAAAGAGGCTAGCGGCCTTATGAGAGTGGATGGCGTAGTAAGAGGTAAGATTAACGGTAATGTAACCGGTACAATGCATGCCATTGTACGAGGTGAGATAAGCGCATACGTTGAGGCAGGAGATGTTAAGCCGTTAACAGAGGAGGAATATAAGGAACTGGTGAATATAGATAAGGAGGGCAGAGATGATGAAGAATAACAGACTTTATAAGACACTTCTAAGTACTAATCTCGCTCTGCTTACAGTGATTACATCCATTGGTGCAGCCATCGTATATGAAGGACCATCAGCATATGCCGCAGTTAATCCATTGTCAGATAACTATGTAAATCTTGAAGAGGATACTGATGAAGAACACGAAGAGACTTCTACGGAGACTAAATGGGAGATTATTAATATAAGTAATGCGGATGAACTGTTAAGCCTGTCTCACAGCTGCACACTTGATACCTGGTCACGTGATAAGTATGTAAAGCTTACAGATGATATTCATCTGGCAGGAAGTGATTTCGAATACTTCGCTACCTTTGGTGGAATATTTGATGGCAATGGGCATACTATTGACGGACTTATCATTAGGTCAGATATGAGTTATCTTGGCCTGTTCTCCAAGCTGCAGCCGGGTGGAGTTATTAAGAATCTTACTGTCGGTGTCAATATTACTCCAGGTAGCAAGCAGATGGTTGTGGGTGGAATAGTCGGAGACAATTATGGAACAATTGAGAACTGCAGCTTCCAGGGAATAGTTAAGGGTAATGACTATACAGGAGGTATCGCCGGCTATAACGAGCAGACGGGTATTATCCTTAATTGTACTTCGTACGGCAATGTTATCGGACAGCATTACACTGGAGGTATTGCCGGAAGTAACCTAGGAGGAATATATCATTCAGCCAATAAGGCTGATGTTAATACATCGAATTTTGATAAGGGAGTGTCCCTGGAAGATATCAATATAAATACATATCTTAATGGGATTATGGATATTAATGGTGATACCAGCGAGGGCAAGACTCTGGATAAGTCCAATAATACCATTGATACAGGTGGAATAGTCGGCCACTCCTCAGGTGTAGTGGAGTACTGTAACAATCTGGGTAATGTCGGTTATGAGCGTGTAGGATATAACACGGGAGGTATCGCAGGACGTCAGTCAGGATATATCCATGGATGTAAAAATGAAGCCGACATACTTGGCCGTAAGGATGTAGGTGGTATCACAGGCCAGGCCGAACCATATGTGCAGTTAGATCTGACAGAAGATATCATTAATAAGTTAACTGAGAATATTAATGAGCTCCATGATCTGGTAGATAAGACGCTTAGTGATTCTGGCGATTCATCTAATAAGATATCTAACAGATTAACACTGGTTCAGAAGTTCGTTGATAACGCCCTGGGCGATACATCCTTCCTTGCAGGTGAGACAATTAATTTTGTTAATGGTCTTACTGTGGCGGGCAATGAAGTACTTAACCGTGCGGACTATGCCATGGGTGAAGCGGGTAAGAATGGTGGAGCCATTGATAAGTCCAAGGACGCCATGAATGATGTGGGCAAGGCGGCAGATGACCTTGATAAGGTAGCGAAGGATTCAGATATATATTCATATATGACTCCGGATGAGAAGGTCCGTTATGATAGTG
>JAZLFL010000215.1:0-12090 GCA_045615825.1 Lachnospiraceae bacterium | reverse complement strand
TATCCTCATCTATGTGAAGACGACCGGCTGTATCCAAGATTACAACATTGTGGCCATTCTTCTTAGCATGTTCAATGGAAGCCTTTGCGATATCAACGGGATTCACATCCGAACCCATGGAGAAGACATCAACACCAACCTTCTCACCGTTAACCTCCAGCTGTTTAATAGCCGCAGGTCTGTATACGTCACAGGCTACAAGTAATGGCTTCTTACCCTTTTTAAGGAACTTACCAGCAAGCTTTGCTGTTGTAGTAGTCTTACCAGCACCCTGAAGACCACACATCATAATAACTGTGATTGCCTGTCCTGGCTGGAACTTAACTTCTGTAGTCTCAGAGCCCATCAGACTTGTCATCTCATCGTTAACAATCTTGATAACCATCTGACCAGGATTAATACCATTCATTACATCCTGTCCAACAGCTCTCTCTTCCACTCTCTTAATGAACTGCTTAACAACTCGGAAATTAACATCCGCTTCAAGAAGCGCCATCTTAACATCCTTACAGGCTGTGTGCACATCTTCCTCTGTCAAGCGTCCCTTACTTCGAAGGTTCTTAAATACGTTCTGTAATTTATCTGTAAGACTCTCAAATGCCATTAACTGCTATATCTCTTCAAGTATCTTAAGTGCCAGCTCCTTAACAGTGGCATCCGTTGATACATTCTCAATCTCTTCAACTTTAGACTTAATGCTCTGGAACTTACTTATAAGATGAAGCTTATCTTCGTAGTTCTCAAGCGTCTTATCACACCTCTTAATAAGATCATGTGCGGCCTGTCTTGAGATGTTATACTCTCCTGCAAGCTCACCAAGTGACATATCATTGTACACAAGGCCTTCATACACTTCCTTCTGATGATCTGTAAGAAGTTCACCGTAGAAGTCATATAGCAATCCGCGTTCAATAATCCTGTCCACATTCCCTCCAAACGATGTCAAGTCATATTGCTTGACAGTGTGACACCTTGTCTACTATATAACAATGAAAATGACCTGTCAAGTATTTTATCTTAACAGGTCATTTTTCTTATTTCTTAAGCAGTTCATATAATGTAGGCTTAAGGTGATATTCTTTAATCAGGCTCTCCACCTCTGCCATCATCTTATCCCTGGTATCCTTAGGAATATTGGATTTCACAGCCCTTATCAGAAGATTCTTAGGTGTATGTGTGAAATCAATAAACTCAAGTATCTGTGTCTTATATCCCGAATATTCTAAGAGGTTGGCTCTTATCGCATCCGTCATAATAGCTGCCGTTCTCTCCTTAAGCAGTCCATATCTCGTAAGAATACCGAACTCCTCACTCTCAATCTGGGCATTAAGCTCATGCTGGCAGCATGGAACCGAGATGATGATCTTGCTGTTCCATCTTATCGCATGGAAAAGTGCATAATCTGTAGCTGTATCACATGCGTGCAGAGTAATGACCATATCCACCGGTCTGTCGGATTCATATACAGCCACATCACCAACCTTAAATGACAGCTTGTCATATCCGTACTTCTTAGCAGTCTTATTACATTTCTCAATGACATCAGCCTTAAGATCAAGACCCGTCATCGTAACATCCATGCCCTTAATATAGGTAAGATAATAATATACAACAAAGGTTAAATATGATTTACCACATCCGAAATCTACTATATTAATACTGTGAAGATTGGCCTTCGTAACTGCCTCTTCAATAAACTGGATAAACTTATTAATCTGACGGTACTTATCGTACATCGAATTGATAATCTTACCCTCTTTAGTGAATACTCCCATATCCACTAATGGTGGAATAACAGTACCCTCTTCCAGGTAATACTGTTTCTTACGGTTATTCTCTCTACTAACCTTAAGAGGTGCCGAAGCTTTGCCTTTACTTGTAAAGACCTTACCCTTCTTGGATATCTTAACCGAATACTCAGTATCAGTGCTCCATGCATTAAGCTGCCTGAAGCCACCCTCCATGCATTCCTTGCAGTAGCATTCAAGCCTGGATTCATCTATATTCTCATGAAAGGCCTGCTTATCAGTGAATTTCTCCGCCTGGAAGCCCTTCGCATGCCTGGACAATATAATCTTCTTATACTCCGCATCCTTGGCATTGCTTAATACAACCTTCTCTATATCTGATTCAAATATGTCATGAAGCTTTTCGTTTAATTCACTCATACCAAATAAACATCATATCTTATGGCTTTACCATTAAGCACATAATTAGGCTTTCTTCCTGCCAGATTCGGACTCTTTAAAGGACGTTTCACAACAATCTTCTTAGGTCCGGCCTTGATGGCTGCATCAAACAGCTCCTCTTCACCCGCACACGGAGGTTCAAGCTTCTGGATTAGCTGAAGCTTTTTATTAATAAGGCCTGACTTCTGTCTTGCCGGGAACATTGGATCCAGATATATAACATCCGGTGTCTGAATCTCACCCGTAAGTATATCTATGCTGTTCCCTTCTATAAGATGCATTCTCGAAGCAATATCCTTAGTTGCCGGATTTTTCTTAGCTCTTTTAATTGCATCACTTAAAAGTGCGGCGATTACAGGATTCTGCTCACATAAGGTTACCTCATATCCATAGGCTGCGATTAGAAAGGCATCCTCGCCCATTCCAGCTGTCGCATCTATGGCCTTAAGTCCAGTCTCAGTCGTTTTAACCGCCTTGACTAACATCTCATGAAGGAGACGCCCGCCACTTACTCTTCGAATCATCGCCTCGAAGTCACCCTGATAAGATAATCCATAACCGGACAGTGACACGCCACTAACGTCAAAGATGACTGTCAGCTTATCACCATAAGTATCCGTAATATCCGCATTAAGCCTGTCTGCCAAGGATGAAGCCATATCTCTGTCTCCACCCTCTCTCAAACAGACAACAATATCATTATTCATGCTAATTAAAGAAGAATATACTTAAGTACAAATAATACAGCAAGCACATACATAAGAGGAGAAATCTTCTTAGCCTTACCTGCGCATACGTTGATTATTACATAAGAAATCATGCCTGCAGCAATACCATCAGAGATGCTGTATGTAAGAGGCATAATAAGAAGTCCAATATATGCTGGAACTGCTTCTGTTAAATCATCAAACTCAATCTGCTTAACAGCACTGATCATTAAGAATCCAACGAAGATAAGCGCTGGAGCTGTAGCAAAGCTTGGAATTGTGATGAATACTGGTGCAAATACAAGCGAAAGAAGGAATAAAAGTCCTGTAACAACTGAAGCAAGACCTGTTCTACCACCCTCAGCTACACCCGAAGAGCTCTCTACGAAAGTTGTTGTTGTTGATGTACCTAAAATAGCACCTGCACTTGTTGCGATAGCATCTGCAAGTAAAGCTTCCTTTACTCTTGGCAGTTTACCATTCTCATCAAGCATATCAGCCTTATTAGCAACACCAATAAGTGTTCCAAGTGTATCAAACATATCAACAAAGAGGAATGAGAACATAATAACTATGAAATCAACCCATCTGAAGGCAATACCGTTAAGGTTGAAGCACTGTCCAAATGTCTCTCCGATTGCACCAATGTTAAAGCTGTTCCATGAAGGAATAAGTGAATAGAAGCCTGCATCTGGTGTAACCTGATAGATACCAAGGAGCTGACAGATAATACCAAGAACCCATGTGGCAACAATACCAATAAGCATTGCTCCCTTAATCTTCTTAACATATAAAGCAGCAATAATCATTACACCGACAAGTGCAAGAAGTGCTCCAATACCTACTGTATGGAAGTTCTCCTTAAAGTTAACTAATGTTACGAGTGTGGCACTGTCAACAACAATGTTCGCATTCTGAAGACCAATGAAGGCACAGAAAAGACCGATACCAACCGATACTCCCCTCTTAAGCTGAGTAGGAATCGCATTAAAAATTGCTTCTCTTACATTAGTAATGGAAAGGATAATGAAAATAATACCTTCAACAAATACTGCAAGTAATGCGAACTGCCATGAATAACCCATAACACCACAGATTGTGTAAGCAAAGAATGCATTAAGTCCAAGCCCTGGCGCAAGCGCGAATGGATAGTTGGCAAGTAATGCCATTGCCATACATCCGATGAATGAAGCGAGCGCTGTTGCTGTCAAAATAGCATCTGGATTCATTCCTGAAGCAGACAGAATAGATGGATTAACTGCTAAGATGTAAGCCATTGTCATAAATGTAGTTACACCCGCAACTATCTCTGTCTTAACATTAGTTCCATTTTCTTTCAGTTTAAAATACTTCTCTAACATATAAATACCCCCTGCTTTCTTTTATGTTTATAGTTAAACTGATGTACGAACTATTTTAGGCTGATAGCCTTCCTTCTCGAGTCTGTTAATAATAGTCTCTTTATGCTCTGTACCAAATGCCTCAAGAGTAATTCTAAGCTCAACCGCAGCATTTCTGTTGATAGAAACGAACTGGTTATGCTCAAGCTTAATAACATTACCACTCTCCTGAGCAATTACACTCGATACACGTGACAGTTCACCCGGCTTATCAGGAAGTAATACTGAAACAGTAAAAATTCTGTCCCTCATGATAAGACCCTGCTGAACTACCGATGACATTGTGATGACATCCATATTACCACCGGATAATATGGATACAATCTTCTTATCCTTAACATTGAGCTTTTTAAGTGCAGCTACTGTTAAAAGACCCGAATTCTCAACAACCATCTTATGATTCTCAACCATATCAAGGAAGGATACTACAAGCTCCTCATCCTCTACAGTGATAATATCATCAAGATTATCCTTAAGATATAGGAATATTTCCTTACCAGGAGTCTTAACAGCTGTACCGTCAGCGATTGTATTAACACCAGGAAGTGTAACAACCTTACCTGCCTCAATCGATGCCTTCATACATGCAGCTCCTGCAGGCTCAACACCAATAACCTTAATCTTAGGATTAAGAAGCTTGGCAAGTGTACTAACGCCTGTTGCAAGTCCACCACCACCAATTGGAACTAAGATATAGTCAACTAATGGAAGCTCCTTGAATATCTCCATTGCGATTGTACCCTGTCCAGTTGCAACTGCCGGATCGTCGAATGGATGAATGAAGGTATAGCCCTTCTCCTCTGCTAACTTATAAGCATGCTCGCATGCCTCATCATATACATCACCATAAAGTACTACCTCCGCGCCATAACTCTTGGTACGGTTAACCTTGATAAGTGGTGTTGTGGTAGGCATTACGATAACTGCCTTGGCACCGAAGCACTTTGCTGCATAAGCAACACCCTGTGCATGATTGCCCGCTGATGCTGTAATAAGCCCCTTGCTTCTCTCCTCATCTGTAAGAGTAGATATCTTATAATAAGCGCCCCTTAACTTGTATGCACCGGTAAACTGCATATTCTCAGGCTTAAGATAGACCTTATTGCCTGTCTGAACACTTAAATAATCACTGTATATAAGCTTGGTCTCCTGAGCGACCCTGCTGACAGCTTCACTTGCTGCCTCAAATTCCTTTAATGTAAGCATGTTATTCTCCTATATCGAAAAGTGCATTAACAAATGCATCCGGATCAAACTCCTGAAGATCCTCAATTCCTTCACCAACACCGATGAACTTAACTGGAATATTAAGCTCCGACTGAATTGCAACTGCAATACCACCCTTGGCTGTACCGTCCATCTTGGTAAGTACAATACCCGAAAGTGGCGCAACCTCTGCGAACTCCCTTGCCTGCACTAATGCATTCTGACCAGTTGTTCCATCTAATACAATAAGATTCTCCCTCTTAATATCCGGATAATTCTTATCAATGATTCGGTTCATCTTCTCGAGCTCATTCATAAGATTCTTCTTATTATGAAGTCTTCCCGCAGTATCGCACAGAAGCACATCTGTATGCCTTGCTCTTGCAGCATTAACCGCATCGTAGATAACTGAGCTTGGATCAGCGCCCTCGCCTGCCTTAATAATATCTACCTCAGCACGCCTAGCCCACTCCTCTAACTGCTCTGTTGCAGCTGCTCTGAAGGTGTCCGCCGCAGCGATAAGTACTCTCTTGCCCTTATTACGGTAAATGGCAGCAAGTTTTCCAATAGTAGTAGTCTTGCCCACTCCATTGACACCTATCACCATTACGATGCTTGGCTCATTCAGGAACTCATAATCCTCTTCAGTGACCTTCATCTGGTCCTTAATAACCTGAATCAGATACTCCCTGCATTCATCAGGTCTCTTAATATGGTTCTCTTTAACAGACTTCTTAAGCTCATCAAGAATCTTCTCAGCGGCATGTATTCCCACATCACCCATTACAAGAATCTCCTCAAGCTCCTCATAGAAGTCATCATCGATCTTGTCATGCGTCTGGAACACATCCTCAATTCCGCTTACAATATTATCCCTGGTCTTGGTAAGACCTTCCTTTAATCTGGTAAAAAAATTAGCCACTTAGTCACCTGCTCTATTTAATCTCATCCATAGCGAGGTTGACACTAACAAGGGCAGATACACCCTTTTCCTGCATGGTAATACCATACAGACGGTCTGCCTTCTCCATTGTTCCTCTTCTATGTGTAATAACAATAAACTGTGTATGCTTAGTAAGCTTATGAAGATACTTGGCAAATCTCTCGACATTACTCTCATCAAGAGCAGCCTCAATCTCATCCAGAAGACAGAATGGCGATGGCTTCATATTCTGGATAGCGAATAATAATGCAATCGCTGTAAGTGCCTTCTCTCCACCGGATAACTGCATCATATTCTGAAGCTTCTTTCCTGGTGGCTGTGCAATAATCTTAATTCCTGCCTCGAGAATATCCTGATCCTCCATAAGTTCAAGAGTTGCATGTCCACCACCGAACAGCTCCTTGAATACCTTATCGAATTCCTTCTCAATTGCAGTGAATTTATCCTTAAACTGCTTACGCATAGCAGTATCAAGTTCTTCAATAATACCTACAAGAGTCTTCTCAGCCTCAACAAGGTCATCATGCTGAGTCTTTAGGAAGGTATATCTCTCTGATACCTCCTGATATTCAGAAATGGCGTTAACATTAACATCGCCCAACTTCTTAATCTCATCGCGGAGAGTTGATGCATCTCTCTTCATCGCAGATAGATCATTCATCTCAGGATTACGAAGTCCCTCTGCATCATGCAGCGTAATCTCGTATTCATTCCACATATAGTCAATCTGATACTGGATGGAATCCTGTAACTTCTGAACCTGTGTCTCTAATCTGAACTTCTCCTTATCAAGATTAGCCTTAGTCTCTGCAAGCTCTTCTCTTGTTCTGAAGAAGCCCTTCTGACGCTCATTAAGAATATCCTTAAGCTTGATATCCTCTTCTAACTTAACCTTGGTCTCACTCTGATTAGTGTATGAAGCCTTGATTGTCTCCTGAAGCTCTATGATATTCTGTTCACGCAGCTTCACTTCTTCTGCGCTGTTGCCCATCTCGCCAACAATCTCTGCGAGCTCAGCTTCGAATCTCTCACGCTCTAATCTGATACGGTCTAAGTTCTGCTGTTCGAAGCCTACTCTCTGTAAGATCTTCTCAACTTCTACCTCACGGCGCTTGAGTTCTTCAGATACTTCTGTCTCAATAGCATGCTTAGCCTCTAATTCCTCCTGAAGGACCTTAATACGCTCCTCAGTCTCCTTCTCATTATCATAAGAAGCCTTAAGCTCTGCAGCTATCTCTTCCTTCTTGGCAGCATTTTCCTTAATCTGATCTTCAAGCTCTACAGATTCTGTCTTAAGAGTATCGTAATCTGCCTGATTCTCCTCCTGACGGTCTCTTGCACTTGTAAGACTTATTCTTGCTGTATTCTGAGCAATGAACTTCTCCTGAAGAGTGATCTTCATCTGCTCAATCTCCACACGGATCTTATTCCTTGCTTCCTTGGTCTCTTCAATCTGCTTAAGAAGATTATCTATCTCTTCAAGAGTATCCTTCATTCTCTTCTCAAGCTCTTCCATCTCACGCCTACGGCTTAAGAGGTTGGAATCCTTCTTAAAGGCACCACCGGAAATAGCACCGCCCGGTACTAAGAGCTCGCCCTCAAGAGTAACCATACGAATACCGTAATCATACTTTCTGGCAATCTTAACAGCATGGTCAACATTATCAACTACGACAATACGTCCAAGCATAGCCTTGGCAACATTGGCATATTCCTTCTTCGTATTCACAAGTGAATCAGCAAGACCAAGTACACCTTCCTCATCAAGTACATCCGGTGTCTTGAATTCCTGTGGATTCTTAATAGATGTAAGCGGAAGGAATGTGGCACGACCAGCTCTCTCCCTCTTAAGGAAGCCAATCATCTTCTTGGCTGTATCCTCATCATCTGTAACAATATTCTGGATATTACCACCAAGTGCTGTCTCAATGGCAATCTCATACTTCTTATCAGCAGTAATAATATCTGCAACTACACCAATGATTCCAGGATTCTTATCCTTCTGCTCCATTACACGCTTAACAGAGCCGCCATATCCCTCATATCTCTCAGTGATATTAGCAAGTGTCTCTAAGGTCGACTTATCCTGATGGTACTTAACCTGCTTATCTCTAAGAGTCTCATCCATCTTGGCAAGTTCAAGCTTATACTCATTAGCCTTCTGCTCACGCTTCTTCTGATCATCGTTAAGGCTGTTAATCTCATCGGTAATCTTCTCAAAGTCTTCCTCTAACTGCTTAATTACATCTAACTGCTTAGCTTCATCAGTACGTGCAGATACAAGCTTGCTTGTAAGCTCTGCCTTACGGATATCAATCTGTTCAGACACTGCCGCAAGTCTCTCGCTTCTTGACTTAATATTGGCACGTTCACTTAAGGCAGTAATAATACTGTTCTTGCAGCTCTCGATCTCATTATTTAACTCTTCTATACGTGACTGAATTGCATTCAGTTTTTCCTCAACTTCAATCCTCTCACTCTGAGCCTTCGCCAGCTGTTCATCGATAGTTGACTTATTGGATGCAACACCCTGCTCCTCTAAGGACTTCTGCTCAAGCTCCTCTGATACGCTCTTCTTACGGTTATCAAGATGCTCTTCATTGCCCTTTGCAGCCTTAATCTGCTCCTGTAAGACATCAATCTGACGCTCTAAACGCTCTCTGATAACACTTGCCTCAGACAGATTATTTCTCTCTTCATCGATGGTCTTCTCAAGCTCTTCAATACGGGCAATAGTATCCTCGTACTCAACCTTGATGCTCTCGTATCTGTTGCTGACCTGCTCATACTCAATTGATGTATTATGAAGGTTCTCATTAGTATTCTCCAATGCATCCTTAATAGACTTATTCTCAAGTAAGAATGAGTTAACATCCAGAGTCTTAAGCTCGTCTCTCTTCTTAAGGTAGATCTTAGCCTTCTCAGACTGGCGCTCCAATGGTCCGATCTGCTTCTCAAGCTCACCTAAGATATCAGACACTCTGACTAAATTATTACGCTCTTCCTCAAGCTTCTTCTCAGATGCAACCTTACGTCTCTTGAACTTAACAATACCGGCAGCCTCATCAAAGAGCTCACGTCTCTCCTCTGGCTTACCACTTAAGATGGCATCAATCTGACCCTGTCCGATAATTGAATAGCCTTCCTTACCAATACCTGTATCATAGAACAGCTCGTTGATATCCTTAAGACGGCACACTGCACCGTTAATAAGGTACTCACTCTCTCCTGAACGGTATAATCTTCTGGCAACAGTAACCTCGTCGAAGTCAATAGCTAACTGATGATCAGAGTTATCAAGTGTAATTGCAACATAGGCATAGCTGAGAGGCTTACGCATCTCAGTACCAGCAAATATTACATCCTGCATGGAAGCTCCACGTAACTGCTTGATTCTCTGCTCTCCAAGTACCCACCTTACCGCATCGGCAACATTACTCTTACCCGAACCATTAGGTCCAACGATACCAGTGATTCCATTATGGAACTGGAAGTTAATTCTGTTTGCGAAGGATTTAAAACCCTGTACTTCAATGTTCTTTAAATACATATTTACCTGCTTTACTTCTTAAGCAACATAATTGCTTCATAGGCTGCCTTCTGTTCGGCTGCCTTCTTGGTACGACCCTCACCTGAGCCTACCACCTTACCATCCAGGACGGCATCTACAACAAATACCTTACAGTGATCAGGTCCCTTCTCTCCTGTTAACACATACTCAAAGGACTTATAACCACTAGCCTGTATTATCTCCTGAAGATTAGTCTTGGCATCGTAGAATAATATCTTATCCTCTAAATCCGACAGTACAAATCTGTGGATAAAATCGTGTGCGACTGTAAATCCGCCATCGAGATACAGTGCACCGATAACTGCCTCTAAAACATCAGATATAATTGAGTCCCTGTTACGGCCGCCTGTACCTTCTTCGCCCTTTCCAAGGCGAATATATCCTTCAAGGCCAATCTTTCTTGCACAGAATGCAAGGGATGGCTCACATACCATGCTTGAACGAAGCTTGGTAAGCTTACCCTCTGCCATATCAGGATTCTCATGAAAGAGGAAATCACTTGATACTAATTCCAGTACCGCGTCCCCTAAGAATTCCAGTCTCTCATAATCCAAAGTCTTATTAATTTTTCGCTCATTAGCATATGAACTGTGCGTCAGAGCCTGCTCGATAAGGGCCGTGTCCCTGAAGGAATAGCCAATCTTATCCTCTAATAATCGATAATTTTCGACCATGTCTTTATATCCCTTTACAAACCAAAAAGCCCTTTTTATAAGGGCTTTTGGATTTTACTCGATTCCTGTTTTAATAAGTTCAACTGCCTCTCCGACAGTAGTAATCGATTCAGCCTTCTCTGGTGGGATCTCAATATCGAACTCTTCCTCTAATCCCATGATAATCTGGAAGATATCAAGTGAGTCAGCTCCAAGATCATCCATGAAAGTTGTCTCAGGTGTAATCTCCTCTGGATCAACACTAAGTACCTCTGCGATTACTTTTTTAAGCTTTTCTAATTCCATCTTCATTCCCTCTCTAGTCAATATTATCTTCGCGCTCTATAGCGGCTTTAATCTTCTCTGTAATACCCTGTTCCTTAAATGTCACACACTGGATAAGTGTGTTCTTAATCTCCTTAGGTGAGCTACTGCCGTGAGTCTTAACTACTAACCCCTTAAGACCAAGCATTGGTGCTCCGCCATACTCACTTGCATCAAATGTCTTAAGCGTCTTCTTAAGTGCCGGCTTCACCATAAGTGCACCAAGCTTACTTCTAAGTGTAGACATCATGCCTTCCTTAATCTTGGAAATAAGAGTAGCACCAAGTCCCTCATATAACTTAATGACTACATTACCAACGAATGCGTCACATACAATTACATCTGCATATCCTGTAGGAATATCTCTTGCTTCAATACTTCCAATGAAGTTAATACCCGGGCAGGCAGCAAGTAATGGAAATGTCTCCTTAACTAAGGCATTACCCTTCTCTTCCTCAGCACCTATATTAAGGATTGCAACCTTAGGATTCTTAATTCCTACGACATTCTCCATATAGATTGAACCCATCTGAGCAAACTGAACAAGCATTGAAGGTCTTGCATCAACATTGGCACCACAGTCAACTATAAGTGCCACACCATCCCTGGTAGGAATAAGTGGAGCAAGTGGAGATCTCTCAACACCCTTGATACGTCCAACTACTACCTGGCCACCTACTAATGTAGCACCTGTAGAACCAGCTGATACATATGCATCACACTCACCATTCTTAACCATGTTCATGGCCTTAACTATAGAAGATTCCTTCTTCTTACGAATTGCCATAACAGGTGGTTCAGCATTCTCAATAACCTCTGGGGCATCTACGACAATCAGTCTCTCCTTATCGTAATCCCTGCCCTCTAAGAGAGGTAAAATTGCATCAGTTTTACCAACCAGATATACCTGTAAGCTCTTATTCTCATTAACAGCGGCAATCGCACCCTCTACGTTACAGGCCGGTGCATTATCACCGCCCATTGCATCAAGTGCAACCCTTGTATATTCTGACATAAACATCTCCCTAAAATGAGTATAATTCTAATTAATGTCACCTAATTAACTATACTAAAGCGACAATATAAAAGTCAAGATT
>JAZLFL010000214.1:0-6854 GCA_045615825.1 Lachnospiraceae bacterium | reverse complement strand
TGTTCCAAGAATCAATGTTCCTGGATACATGGAGAAGATTCTTGATATTTGTAAAAAAGAGGAGATTGACGGTGTATTCAGTCTTATAGATCCTGAACTCTCCATGCTGGCTGATAGAACCAGGGACTTTATGGAGATTGGCACACTACCAATCATCTCGCCATATGAACTTGTAGAGACATGCTTCAATAAGTTTGAGATGGCCAAGCTTTTTAAAGAGAATGGTCTTACAACAGCCAAAGTATATATGTCTATCGAAGATTTTAATTCAGCCAGAGAAGCTGGAGAGATTGATTATCCAGTATTTGTTAAGCCTGTATGCGGAAGTGCAAGTATGCATATCAATAAGGTGAACAGCGATGAAGAGTTAGAAGGTCTGTTCCATATGTACGATGATCTGATGATTCAGGAATACATGGATGGAACAGAGTATGGTGCTGACGTATATATAGATATGATATCTGGTAAATGTACATCGATTTTCCTTAAGAAGAAGATTAAGATGCGCGCGGGTGAGACAGACAAGTCGGTATCTGTGTGGGATAAGGAGCTGTTTGTTACAATTCAGAAGTTTGTTGAGAATGTCGGTTTCAGAGGCATGATTGATATAGATATATTCAACATTAATGGAGAGTGGTATTTATCAGAAGTTAATCCCAGGTTCGGTGGTGGCTATCCACATGCTTATGAGTGTGGAGTGGATATGCCAAGCCAGGTAGTGAATAATCTTAATGGTATTGTTAATGAGCCACATATCGGCGAATATAATACCGGGATTGTTATGATGAAGTATAATGAAGTCATGATTAAGGATATGAATGGTACAGAATTAATACCATAGGATAATTTGGAGCAAGTGAAGACGCTTGCTCCTTTTGTTACCTTATAGATTAGCCTCAATTCTGTCTAGAATATTAGGCATAATTCTAACAGAGTTAACAGAGAATCTCTGGGCGAGGGTATCTAATAATTCTTTGCGATCCGCCTCTATTAACTATAGAGAATTGCAGTATATACATAATGCACCCGTCATGCACTTTATCGTGCACTTATTTGCTTAAAACGAATATATGTTCGATAAAATGTTGAAAGTTCACTTATGTGATGATAAAATATGTATGGGTGCTACCAAAGAGACAAATCTCTTAAAAGATGGTAGGCGGCTGGCCCTTTAGTAATAGAGGGATATGTAAGCCCTCTTTAAGAAAGGGGGTGGTCGAAATATGACTATGGATTGCATTTCAATCGTAGGATTTCTTCTTGCGGTGTTTGTAGCCGGAGTTGCAGTTGGAAAGCTTATTGAAAAAGTCGAAAGATTTATTCGTAAGAATGAAGCTGAAGAAGATATTGTGACACATAAAAACAACCGCCGTTAGTTACTGCAATTACATCACGGAGGTTGTTTTTACCAATGTATTTAATTGAGGGCTAGCCGTCTATCGGTAGTACCCTATATGAGTATATTAACACCTAAAGTGTATTATTACAATTGCATGTTTGTCTTGAGATTATGCATGGACCTACACATAGATGGTTTATCGATATTTAAGGATTAGTTAGTGATGAAAGATACGTGGTTACGCAGTCAGACGAGTGATATTACCTATAAAAAGGGAATTGCTTTATATTGTGAGAATGGAGTTATAGGTGAGATAGCAAGTGAGAGCGATGACTACTATTGTACATATAACATTGAGGCTACAGTCAGGGGCTCCGTTCAGGATATGTATTATGTATATATGGAATATGATGGAATTAACGAGGATATTACTGATGAAGACTGTTCGTGTCTGGCTCATGGCAAGTATCCTGGTCTGTGCAAGCATCAGGTAGCTGCTCTGAAGTATTTCATGGATAATTATTCCGATCTTGAATTAAGATGCGAGGCGGCCATGTTTACTGATGAAATGGATGATGGCGACGCTTGGGATGACGATGGCGCTTGGGATGAGAACTACGACAACGACAATGTTCGATTGTTTAATGCACCGATTAGGGCTACGACAACCGATGGGCTTAAGCGACTCATTGATGAGGCCACAGCAGTTAGTCCTGTTATTTTTTCGCCTATAAAGCAGGAACAAATAGGTGAGGACAACATTGAGGTAGTGCCATATCTTAATGTTAGTTTTAGTGGATGCACCCTTGATTTTAAAATCGGTGGCAAGAAGAAATATGTGCTTAAGAATATATACGATTTTGTCAGCTATATTAAGAATGAGAGCACCTATCGTTATGGCAAGAATCTATGCTTTAAGCATACAATGGATGCGTTTGATGCGAATTCGCAATACATAATATCTTATATCCAGGATTATGTTAAGAGACATCCACGCCAACACTATAGCTATGGCTATTACAGCTATTATTCAGCTGATACTAAGACTATTTATATGGAGAAGGATGAGCTTGAGCAATTTCTCTATACCTGTGGTCCTGATGTAGCTATCAATGTATACACGCCATATAGTTCCTGCTATGAAGAATATATTACGACGGATGAGGCGCTACCGAGGAAGATGGTACTCGAGCAGATAGAGGGTGGCCTTGAGCTTATGATAGAGCGTGTTCTTGGATTTGCCTATACTAATGCCTATATCTATTTTCATAATGGCAAGATTTACATGGATGATGTCAGATATATTAAGCCTATTAAGGAATTCTTGTCGCTTATGGCGAACCGTCCTAATCGCGATATGTTTATTGAAGATGCAGATGTTCCGGCCTTTTGCAATGGATTGCTTAATACGCTGAAGGAGTTCTACGAGATTGAGTATGTTGGTTTCAATCCGGCCATTTATACCCTCCCAACGCCAATATTCAGAATCTATCTTGATGCACCTGAGCGTAACTATCTTACTGCCAGAATTGATGCTGTATATGGTGACAGGATTTATAACATATATTCAACTGATACGTCCCTGCGTAATATGGCAAAAGAGAAGGCAATTGCAGATGTGGTATCACCTATGTTTAATGCATACGACAGCGAACGCCAGGAACTTGTTATAGCTGAAGATGAGGACAGAATATATAAGTTCATTAAGGAAGATATAGACAAGCTTAAGCTTCTTGGTGAAGTATTTGTCTCTGATAAGCTTAAGAGATATATGGTTAAGAACCCAGGTAATATAGAGGTTGGTCTGTCTATCTCAGGTAATCTTCTTGATTTTTCTATTAATGAAGGGACCTTGCCTTATGAGGAGCTGGCTGAGATCTTATCTAAGTACGATAGAAGGAAAAGATATTACCGTCTTCGCTCAGGAGAATTTGTTGATCTGAGCAATATCAAGAATCTTGATAAGACAACTGAATTAATAGCTCAGCTTGGTATCACTGATAAACAGCTTAAGACTGGTTCAGCCAAGCTTGCTAAGTTCAGAGCATTATATCTTGATGAATTTGAACGTAGCGAATCTTTCTACATGGATAAGAATGATGAATATATATCATTGATCCACAGTATGAAGAATTTTGATACAGGGCACTTCCATGTCCCTTCTAAGCAGAAGGATGTCTTAAGAGGATATCAGAAGACTGGCTATAGATGGCTACGTAATCTATCCGAGCTTGGATTTGGTGGAATACTTGCTGATGACATGGGCCTTGGCAAATCTCTTCAGGTCATTACCTTTCTTCAGTCAATGGCGACTAGCAATCACAAGCCTTCGCTTATTGTATGCCCGACCTCTCTTGTATATAATTGGGGCGCCGAATTCGATAAGTTTGCACCTGAGATGTCTTATGTCCTGATGGTTGGCAATGCATCAACCAGAAGTATGCTTTTGGCGGATGAGCTCAAGGATAAGATTATTATTACTTCATATGATCTTTTAAGGCGTGATGTGGAGGAATACTCTAATATTACATTTTTCTGTCAGATTATTGACGAAGCACAGTATATCAAGAATCATAATACGCAGGTTGCCCATGCTGTTAAGAACATTAATGCTGATACACGTTTTGCCCTGACTGGTACCCCAATAGAGAACCGAGTTAGCGAACTGTGGAGCATATTCGATTATCTGATGCCGGGATATCTATTCTCTTACCAGAGGTTCAATCGTGATTTCGAGAAGCCAATTATGAACTCTTCGGATGAGAATGCTTCAGCACGCCTCCGATCTATGATTCGTCCTTTTGTATTGCGGAGATTGAAAAAAGATGTGCTAACTGAGCTTCCTGACAAGCTTGAAGAGAACTATGTCTGTCAGATGGCTGGTGAACAGGAGAGATTATATAGAGCGCATGTTGACAGGCTGCGCATTCTTCTTGATAAGCAGTCAGACGATGAGTTCAAGAAGGGTAAGATAGAGATACTTTCGGAATTAACTAAGTTAAGACAGCTATGCTGCGATCCTTCACTTTTATTTGATAATTATACGGAGTCATCTTCCAAGACTGATGTATGTATGAATCTTATTGATGAGGCTGTGGCTGGTGGTCATAAGATATTACTGTTTTCTCAGTTTACAAGTATGCTGGATATCTTAACTTCTGAGCTTGATAATAGAGGAATTAGCTATTATCTTCTTACTGGTCAGACTCCTAAGCCGACTAGAGCTAGGATGGTTAAGGACTTTAATGGGGATGATACCAAGGTATTCTGTATATCGCTTAAGGCTGGAGGAACTGGCCTTAACCTGACAGCCGCGGATATAGTTATACATTTCGATCCATGGTGGAATGTTGCGGTTCAGAATCAGGCAACAGACAGAGCTCATCGTATTGGCCAACAGAATGTAGTAACTGTATACAGACTTGTAGCCAAGGATACTATCGAAGAGAGAATTATAGATTTGCAGAACAGCAAGAGTAAGCTTGCAGATTCGCTTCTTTCTGGGGATGATTTCTCTAGTGGAAGCTTCACAAGAGAGGAACTGCTCGAGATATTGCACTAGAGTGGGATTATAAATGGGGTCAGTTGACAATAGTTGACTGGCTCTTTTTGATACAATTTTTAAGGCACTTGGTGTCAAGGCAGAAGGACTCGACCAGGTTGTGTAATTGGTCAAAAAATGGTATAGTTAAAATAATTATGGGGAAATATGCCTAGGGGAGATAAATACATTATTTCAGGCATTACCGAGGTGATTATGAAAGACGATTTCGAGATTATAGATCTTGATAATACAGCTAATTTATCTTTAACTCAGGTTAATCTTGAGGTAGAGGAATTAGAGAAGGAACTTAAGAGACTTCAGGAGTCCGAGAAGGCTGCGAAAGCACCTAAGAAGGCACCTGCTGATGCGACAGCAAAGGTACCTAAGAAGGCACCTGCTGCAAGTGGTAAGAAGCCAGTTAAGAAGAGTTCTTCTGGCGCATCAGCTGACAGGAAACCAGTTAAGAAGGCAGCATCAGTTGCGGATAAAAAGGTGGCATCATCTAAGAAGCCAGCTGCAGCTAAGCCGGCTCCAAAGAAGAAGCAGCCACTTGTATCATCTAAAACGATTGATGTAAATGAATCATGGGATGACTTACATGATATTAGTGCTAAAGAAGCAAAGATTGCCAGCGATTCAATGAAGCCGGGCAACTCAGTATATAAGACCAATACAGAGGCATATGCTAAGAGCGATAGAAATGTCGCAGATATGCTGGCTGAATATGATGAGATATCAAACACAGAAAAGCCTAAGAGACTCAAGAAGAGACCAGAAGCGGGTAAGAGACCTGAGGCGGGTAAGAGACCAGAGACTGGTAAGAAGTCTGCTCAGGCTACTCAAAAGTCTCAGGCCAGGCCTGTAGAAAAAACTGTAGCAAAGACGCCAAAAGCAGAAGCTAAGCCTCAGGCTAAACCAGTAAATAAGCCAGTTAAGAAGGCACCTGCTGTCGCTGCAGACGATTTAATCATCGAGGATATTGAGTTCCTTGATGATATTATGGATATTCCAGCTGCTAAGCCGGAGAAAAAGGTTGTTGAGCAGGTAGAAAAAACTGCCTCAAACGAAAAATCTGCAAGTGAAAAGGTTGCAAGTGAAAAGGTTGCAAGTTCTAAGAAGGCTCATAAGGCCGAGAGTAAACAACAACGCAAAGAACAGCCTAAGCGTGAAGAAGAGCGTCAGCCAAAGCCTATAAGTAAGCCAGTTAAGAAAGAGCCAGAGATTCAGATTACACCAGTAGCGTCTACAGGTGTAAGACTCGGCAATAAATCTGGCACATCAATTGGCTCAGTCGGAGGTTCATATGGCCTCAATCAGGTAGGTGGAGCGCCAAGGAAGAGCAGATATCAGATGGAACTTGAACGTGCCAGCAGAGAGGCACAGCTCGTATATGAGAGCAACAGAAGTTCCAACCGTTCAGCAGCCACTGCTATTAATGCTAAGAAGGAAGCTGAAGCGGCAATAACATTCATAGACGATGACCAGGCAACAGCAACTACTAACAGCAGTAGGAAGATAGATACTGAGGCCAAGCATGCAGCAACCGCCAAGGGCGCACCTATTATGGGTGGCCCACGTACGGCATCCAATACAAGCAGTAGGGCATCAAGTGATTCAGGCGCAAATGCCAACAGCCATAGATCCGGCTCTGGCAGCAGTAATAAGCCTAAGAACAATAATAGATATACCAGAGACTTCGACTATGAGGAGCCTAAGGAGAATAAGTTTGTAGCGTGGTTTAGAGACCTTACTGCAATGGACTATATTATCGCACTTACAGCTCTGTTCATAGTTGTTGCAGGTGTTGTGGTATTCAATATATTCGCAACATCAAGGAATATGAAGAATCAGATAGCTTCATTTGCCGAGATGGGAAGTAATCTTTCTAACGTTGGTATAGCGGGTGAGAGCACGCTTCTTGCGATGGCCGATAACAGGCAGTTCCCTGAGGAAGATGAATTCGAATACGAG
>JAZLFL010000213.1:0-11044 GCA_045615825.1 Lachnospiraceae bacterium | reverse complement strand
GGTTCGAAGAGGAATATAGAAGATATTATCCTAATAATGAGCTTGCCTGCGATGTAATCGGCTTTACAGGTAAGGATAACGTGGGTAATTACGGTCTCGAGCAGTATTATAATGATACCCTTAATGGTATTAATGGCCGTTCTTACGGATATCTTAATGATGAAGAGACACTTGAGCGAACAACAATATCGCCAGTTGACGGATATAACCTTATAACAACAATTGATGGTAACATACAGCAGATAGTTGAGAAATATCTCTATAAGTTCAATGAGGATAATAAGAACGCTGCAAGAACTGGTAATGGTGCACGTAATGTCGGTGCCATTATTATGGATGTTAATTCGGGCGAGATTCTCGCAATGGCAAGTTATCCTAACTTTAATTTAAATGATCCAAGAGATAAGAGTAAGCTCATAGGTTCCAGCATCGTTAATGACAAGGGTAATATCGATTATGATGCAGAGGTTATTACCCAGGAGAATATTAACGAGCTGCTTAGTAATGACGACACTATGTATCAGAGTCTTAATTACCTATGGAAAAATTTCTGCATTTCGACTACTTATGAGCCGGGATCTGTTGCGAAGCCTTTCACTGCTGCTACGGGACTGGAATCCGGCAGAATGTCAGGAGAAGAGTATTATACCTGTAATGGTCAGCTCCATGTAGGTGATCATGATATCAAGTGCCATAATTACAAGATGGGTGGTGATGGTACATTATCAGTACAGGAGGCCATCGAGCAGTCCTGCAACGTTGCCCCCATGTTAATGGGTAAGCAGATTGGTAAGTCAACCTTCCTTGAGTATCAGGAGAAGTTCAACTTCGGACTTAAGACTAATATTGATTTATATGGTGAGTCACGAACGAATACGCTTGTATTCAATAACCAGACAATGGGTGATACAGAGCTTGCCACATCGACATTCGGTCAGGGCTATAATGTTACAATGATTCAGACTATTGCAGCATTTGCGTCCCTTGTTAATGGCGGTTATTACTATGAGCCACATGTTGTTAAGCAGATTACTGCATCAGATGGCTCGATTGTTGAGAATATTAATCCAAGAGTGTTGAAGCAGACAGTATCGGCCACAACATCTGCCAAGATTATTGAGTACTGTAACGGTGTAGTAGTTAATGGTACTGGTAAGACCGCACGTCCTGCCGGATATGCAATTGGCGGTAAGACAGGAACAGCCGAGACTATTCCCAGAGATAAGCGTAATTACGTAGTATCCTTCATGGGTTATGCTCCTGCAGATAATCCGCAGATAGCAATATATGTTGTTGTAGACAGACCAAATGCAACATTCCAGGATGATGCCAAGTATGCTACAAGAATCGTACGTTCAATTCTTACAGAGGTTCTTCCATATATGAACATCTACATGACAGAGGAGCTTTCGGAGAAGGAGATGCAGGAGATTGAGGAGCTTAATATCTCTATTAAGCAGAGCTTTGAAGAAGAGGAAGAACTTGAAGAAGGCGAAGGATTAGAAGTGGGTGAGGATGGAATAATCGATGCCCACGGCGGTGATGTAACGTCTTCAACAGAGGTTACAGCGGAAGAGATGGCATCGGACGATGTTGATACAGCACCTCTTACAGGTTCGGTACTTAATACAGAAACAGGTATAGCAGTAAAGGAAGATGAATCAAATGCCCCAGAATAAAGGCAGGAAGAAACAAATAGGATATATCGATTATAGCCTCATATTTATTGTTCTGTTGCTTTTGGGATTTGGTCTTATTATGGTCTATTCCACAAGTTCTTACAGTGCGTCCATGTCCAGTACATCCAATAATAATCCTTCATTTTATTTGAGGAAGCAGGCAGTTGCTACTTTATTCGGACTCGCGGCCATGGTTTTCATGATGTTCTGGCCTTACAGATGGTGGATGAGATTTGCTGGTGTTGCGTATGCAGTATCATTAATTTTGATTTTCCTTGTATTAACACCTTTGGGAATTGAGGCTAATGGTGCCAGAAGATGGCTTAATCTTGGTGTATCCTTACAGCCTGCTGAGGTGGCCAAGCTTGCAATGATTATTTTCCTTGCCACACTGATTGTCAAGATGGGGGAAAAGATTGACACTGGAAAAGGCTTCTTTGGCGTAATTTTCGCGCCTATGCCAGTAGCGTTTTTTATCTACTCGATTACAGATAACTTAAGCTCAGCCGTTATTGTAGCTGCAATCGCAATGATTATGCTGTTTGTTTCGAGCCCTAAGTATAAATGGTTCATATATATTGCTGGATTTATATCTCTTGCCGCAGGTTTGTATATTCTGGCGGCTTCAAAGTTTGATGCGCTTGGTTTCCGTGGCGCTCGTGTAAGAGCATGGCTTAATCCGGAGGAGTATGCCACTGGTAAAGGTTACCAGACTCTTCAGGCTCTGTATGCCATTGGCTCGGGAGGAATCTTCGGTAAGGGTCTGGGACAGAGTACACAGAAGCTCGGTTTCATTCCTGAGGCGCAGAATGATATGATTTTCTCGATCATATGTGAAGAACTTGGACTGTTTGGCGGACTTAGTGTATTGATTTTATTCCTTCTTCTTTTATGGAGAATGTTGATTATAGCTATTAATACCAGGGACATGTTCGGTGAGCTTCTCGTGGTAGGAGTTATGTCCCACATCGCAGTACAGGTTATATTTAATGTAGCCGTTGTTACCAACATCATTCCTAATACTGGTATTTCGCTTCCATTCATTAGCTATGGTGGTTCCTCGGTAATGTTCCTTCTTATGGAGGTTGGACTGGTATTCTGCGTTGGCCGATCAATAAGATTTGAGAACAACGATTAAGATATGTCAGAAAATAAGAAGAAGAAAAAAGTAAAAAAGGCGACTGCTTCCAAGCCTGTAAAGAAAAAAACGGCTTCAAAGCCCGTCAAAAAGGCGACCGCTACAAAGTCGGCACAGAAGACCGCTGGTTCAAAGTCTGTTAAGAGTGCACCTGCTACAAAGCCGTCGCAGAAGTCGGCGACGCTGCAGGCAATTGAAAGACAGCAGAAGCTTGAGAATACAATTCCGCTTGGAGCATTAACGGAACAGCTTCCTAATCTTGGACTGCGTTCGGCACTTGATGCACCATCCCGTAATCCTATCAGACGTAAGGCGGCTGAGAAGAAAATTGAGAAAGCAAAGAGGCGACAGAGAGAATACCGTGAGTTCAATCCTAAAGAGCATATTGCACTCTTTGTCGCAATCGGTTTTACCCTGGCTGCAGTAATTACACTGGTAGTGCTGTTAACGGTCTATCGTGTGGATACAGTTATCATCGATGGTAATGTCCATTATACCAATGATGAGATCTACGAGATTGTAATCGGTGACAGCAGACTCAATCACAATTCCATTTATCTGTCCATTAAATATAAGGATAAGGAAATCCAGGATGTACCATTCATCCAGACCATGAGCGTTAAGATCGTGGATTCCAAAACTGTTAAGATTAATGTATATGAGAAGGCAGTTGCGGGATTCGTGGAATATATGAACAGATACTTCTATTTCGATAAGGATGGTACTGTTATAGAGTCGTCCAATGTTATGACCAAGGGAATTCCGCAGGTTATGGGACTTAACTTTGATCACATTGTTCTGTATGAGACTCTTCCTATAGAGAGTGATACTATTTTTAAGCAGATTCTTGAGATGACACAGCTGCTTGAGAAGTACGACATCGCAATGGACAAGATCTATTTCGATAAGAATTATAATATGACTTTATACTTCGACAATGCACGTATTAAGGTTGGTGATTTCACTAATATTGATGAGAAAATCATTAAGCTTAAGACTATCCTGCCTGAGCTTGAAGGTAAGAAGGGCGTATTGAGGCTTGATGGATACGATGGCACGGGTAGTGTAATATCCTTCGAGGTTGACAAATAATATTACAAATTTGTTAAAAAAGCCATTGCCTTATAGTGTAAAAAAAGATATTATAAAATGTGTGTAATTAGATATAAGGAGGGCGATCCTTTGATTTTATTAGAGAATAACGAAGCTGAAAACGGCGCAAAAATCTTAGTAGTAGGCGTTGGTGGTGCCGGTAATAATGCTGTTAACAGAATGATAGAAGAGAATATCACTGGTGTAGATTTCATCGGTGTTAATACAGATAAGCAGTGGCTGCAGAAGTGTAAGGCACCAAGATTATTACAGATTGGTGAGAAGCTTACAAGAGGACTCGGTGCAGGTGCAAGACCTGAGATCGGTGAGAAGGCAGCTGAGGAGAGCTATGACGAGTTAGCAGAAGCACTTCAGTCATACAACATGGTATTCGTAACATGTGGTATGGGTGGTGGTACTGGTACAGGTGCTGCTCCAGTTGTAGCTAAGATTGCCAAGGATATGGGTATCCTTACTGTTGGTGTTGTAACAAAGCCTTTCAATTTCGAGGCTAAGACACGTATGGAGAATGCTCTTGGTGGTATTGAGAGACTCCGTGACAGTGTTGATACACTTATCGTAATTCCTAACCAGAAGATTCTTGATATTGTAGATAGAAGAACAACTATGCCAGAGGCATTCAAGAAGGCTGACGAAGTACTCCAGCAGGCAGTACAGGGTATTACAGACCTTATTAATGTTCCTTCAATTATCAACCTTGACTTCGCAGATGTTCAGACAGTTATGCGTGACAAGGGTATTGCTCATATCGGTATTGGTACTGGTAAGGGTGATGATAAGGCTAAGGAAGCTATCCAGCAGGCCGTTGAATCTCCACTTCTTGAGACAACAATCAAGGGCGCTACAGATATTATTCTTAATGTTACTGGTGACATCTCAATGTTCGATGCTGATGATGCAGCAAGCTATATCATGGAGACAACCGGTGAGCAGATTAACTTAATCTTCGGTGCTATGTATGATGATTCAGAGCCTGATTACTGTAAGATTACTGTAATTGCTACTGGTCTTGAGGAGATTAAGACAACTACTATGGGAACAAGGGCCGGTATGGTAGGCAGAACAGGACTTACATCAAGACCTGTTGCCAGCCAACTTTCAGGCAGACCAATGACAGGAGCTGCTCCACAGCAGACAGCACGTCCTGTAACTCCAAGACCACAGACTGCAAGCATTCCTAATGTTCCGGTTCAGCCTACGCAGAAGCCTAATGCACAGGCTCCTCACAACTTTGGCCAGAGACCAATCGACATTAAGAGCAAGGTAAGTTCACAGGATCTTCAGATTCCATCTTTCCTTAGCAAGAAATAATTTCCTTAGCAGGAATAATTTGAACGAGTTTAAGACTCCCTGAGTAATCAGGGAGTTTTTTTATTGCCTTTGTGGGGGCGCACGAGGAGCATTTGGTGAAAATACACAAAAAGAGGAAACGAAAATTGTTAATTTAGTTTCTTGAAGCCCGTGACGCGCTTTGATATATTATTGTTATAAGGAAACGCAAATTGGAGAAATGGTTTCCGAGGGAGTGGATATGGACGAGCAGAGAATCAGAATACTGGAAGGTGTTATTAAGGCGTTTAATGAGAAGGGGCTCAAGTTCACAATGGACGACATTGCGGCAATCCTGGGCATGAGCAAGAAGACCATATATAAGGTATACCGGGACAAGGAAGAGATGTTCTTCGCAATGGTCGACTTCCTGTTCGACAAGATTAAGGACAGCGAGAATGCCATACTTAATGACGATTCCCTGACACTTGAGCAGAAAATTTGCAGAATATTAGGAGTAATGCCTGAGGGCTACAATGAGATAGACTTCAAGCAGCTGTATCTGCTAAGAGACAAGTATCCACAGACATATTCGCGAGTTGAGGAGAGACTTGAGAACGGCTGGGAGATAACGATGAGTCTGCTTGAGGAAGGCCAGAAAGCCGGCATTGTTCGTGACTGCAGTCTTCCAATTATGAAGATGATGCTTGAGGCATCGCTTGAACAGTTCTTCCAGAGGGATATTCTCTACCGCAACAACTTATCCTATGCGGAGGGCCTTAATCAGGTGGTAGGAATTCTCCTTAAGGGAATCCTGGTTACGGACAATGACAAATAGAATGATTTAATGTGAGGCAGACGTGAGAATTTATATTAATAACGACTGGCAATTTAATAATACATATGATGAGGAGATGCTAGGCAGAAACTTTAATGGGAAGTGTGAGATTGTAAGAATTCCACATTCAGTTGTGACCACTCCGTTCAATTACTTCGATGAGAGCATCTACCAGATGGTGAGCGGATATCGTAAGGTATTTACTCCTGACCCATCCTGGAAGGGCAGGACAGTGCTGCTTACCTTCGATGCGGTCGCACATGAGGCTACCGTATTCTTAAACGGCAGGGAGCTTGGAACCCACCGAAGCGGTTATACAGCATTCACCTTCGATATCAGCGATTATCTGATCTACGATGCAGAGAATGTCCTGACCGTCAGAGTGGACAGCAGGGAGTCGCTTAACGTCCCGCCATTTGGCTTCGTGATCGACTACATGACCTACGGCGGTATCTACAGGGATGTCTATCTGGATATTAAGAATCCGACCTATATCGGAGACATCTATGTGCACCCATCCCTTAAGATTGAGGGCGAAAGGGTTACTGGCAGTCAGGTTAATTCGGATATAGTGATTAAGGGAAAACTTGATGCCACTAAGTCTTATATAATCCGTCAGACCTTAACAGACCGTGAGGATGGTTCTAGCCAGGTGAACGAGACCGGCATCAGTAGTGAAACAATAAATATAACCTATGATGTGAACAGCATCAGACTCTGGAGCCCGGATGCGCCACATATGTATGACTTATTAACAGAGCTTATATGTGACGGCGAGGTAATTGACATACGGACTACCCCAACCGCATTCAGGACATCTGAGTTTAAGGCAGATGGATATTATCTTAATGGTAAGAGGTTCAAATTCAGAGGACTTAACAGACATCAGTCCTATCCATATGTGGGATATGCAATGCCTAAGAGTATGCAGGAGATGGATGCATATGTTCTGAAGAATGAGCTGGGCCTTACAGCAGTTCGTACTTCCCATTATCCACAGTCACATTACTTCCTTGATAAATGTGATGAGATTGGACTCTTGGTATTCACCGAGATGCCAGGATGGCAGCATATAGGTGATGCAGAGTGGAAGGATCAGGCATGCACCAATATAGAAGAGATGATTCTTCAGTACCGCAATCATCCATCCATTATGCTATGGGGCGTCAGAATCAATGAGTCCAAGGATGATGACGAATTCTATACAAGAACTAACGAGATAGCTCACAGGCTTGATCCATACAGACAGACAGGCGGTGTCAGATGCGACACCATGATGAACCTTCTGGAGGATGTATATACCTTTAATGATTTCGTCCACGAGGGAGGCAACGAGGGGTGCAGACCTAAGTCAAAGGTCACTCCGGATATGAATAAGCCGTATTTCGTAACAGAGTATAACGGCCATATGTATCCAACCAAGTCTTTCGACTGGGAGGAGCATCGAAGAGAGCACCTGCTCAGACATACCAATGTACTTAATGCTATAGCGGGCGAGACTGATATCTGCGGAAGCTTCGGCTGGTGCATGGCAGATTACAACACACATAAGGACTTTGGTTCAGGAGATAGAATCTGTTATCATGGCGTGCTTGATATGTACAGGAATCCTAAGATGGCAGCTGCCATATATAAGATGCAGCAGAGCGATGATATCTTCCTTGATATCACATCCAGCATGGATATTGGCGAGCATCCGGGCACTATTGCCGGCAGGACTTACATACTTAGCAATGCCGACAGCGTGAAGATGTATAAGAACGACAGATTCATCAAGGAATACAGAAGAGAGGATACAGAGTTTGCTAATCTCAAAGCGGGGCCGATCGTAATCGATGATGTTATCGGAGACGCAATTGTGAAGAGTGGTCGCTACAGGCCTAAGGTAGCTGAGGATATCAAACTGGTACTTAATGAAGCCGCTTTTTACGGAATGAACGGACTGAGCCTTAAGGCCAAGCTTGCTGTTATCAGAGGTCTTGTCCTGTACCGCATGAAGCTTTCTGACATGGTGGACATATATAACGAGCATGTCAATAACTGGGGCGGCGAGTCCACGGTATATAAGTTCGAGGCCATTGTTGATGGTAAGGTGGTTAAGACTCTGGTAAAAGAGCCTGCGACTGAGATACATCTTAAAACCATAGTGGATCATACGAATCTAACTGATGGCGACACCTACGATGTGGCAGCGATAAGAGTCCATATGGTTGATCAGAATGACAACATTGTGCCATATTACCAGGAACCGGTAGTTATTAGGACTGTTGGTGACATCGAGGTAATTGGTGAGCCTGTAATATCTCTTAAGGGCGGTATGGGAGCCGTCTATGTTAAGAGCACAGGGCGAGATGTAAATATAGATATCAGTGTAGATGGTGTAAAAGGAATTATTATAAAAGCTAATTAAATTGGAGGGGAATTTCATGAATTTAACATTTAAGGAGAAGGCATCCTACGGATTAGGAGCTGTAGGTAAGGACATGGTATATATGCTTTCGGCAAGCTATATACTCTATTACTACCAGGACATTATGGGGGTAAGTGCAATTGCAATGGGAATTATCCTTTTGGTTGCAAGAATTTTCGATGCATTTAATGATCCTGTCATGGGTATTATTGTTGCCAAGACCAAGACAAAGTGGGGCAAATTCAGACCATGGCTGTTCATCGGTACAGTACTTAATGCTATAGTACTTTTTGTTATGTTTGCAGCACCACCTTCTTTGGATGGAAGTGGTCTTGTGGCATATGCAGCTATCACATATATCGTATGGGGTGTTACTTACACAATGATGGATATCCCTTACTGGTCAATGATTCCTGCATTTACACAGGGTGGTAAGGAGAGAGAAGGCTTATCAACACTTGCAAGAAGCTGTGCTGGCGTTGGCTCAGCACTTATAACAGTTATCACAATGATATCTGTTCAGGTACTTGGTGGTGGTGATGAGAGAGTGGGCTTTAGAACCTTCGCACTTATCATTGCAATCCTTTTCATCGTATTCACAACAGTTACATGTGTAACAATTAAAGAGAAGTCAACAGTTGATGTTGAAGCTCCATCCGTTGGAGAGATGTTCAGAAGCTTAATCCAGAATGACCAGGCAATGGCAATTGTTATTGCAATCGTTCTTATCAATGCTTCACTTTATATCACATCCAACCTGCTTATCTATTTCTTCAAGTACGATATCGGTGGTGAGACATGGTACAACGGATACACATTATTCAATACATTTGGTGGCGGAATGCAGATTCTGTCAATGATGGTAGCGTTCCCACTGTTCAGAAAGTTCATGAGTGCCATTAAGGTATTCTACACAAGCTTTGTAATGGCAATTGTTGGATATGCAGTATTACTTATTCAGATGATTGCAGGAGTTAAGAACATATATGTATACTTCATTCCTTCATTCTTCATCTTCATGGCATTCGGAATGCTAACAGTACTTACAACAGTATTCCTTGCCAACACAGTTGATTACGGCGAGCTTAAGAACAACAGAAGAGACGAGTCAGTAATCTTCTCAATGCAGACATTTGTAGTTAAGCTTGCAAGTGGTGTTTCGGCCTTCATCGCAACAATCTGTTTATCACTCTGTCACTTAAGTGACAACGCAGAGGCAACAGATGTAGCAGTAGAGGCAGCCGCTTCCTCAGTAATGGGCCTTAGAATGACAATGACTCTTGTACCAATCGCAGGTCTGCTCGTTGCGGTATTCATTTTTGCGAGGAAGTACATCTTAACTGACGAGAAGTTAGAAGAGATTGCTGCAGAGCTTAAGAATAGAAACGCATAGATAAAGAAGACAGCATAAAAATATATAAAGCCACTTCATGGACCTTTCCGGCTGCAATGGAGCCGATGCCATGAAGTGGCTTTATATTTTGCTGATTATTATATCTTTAGCTGTGTAAGTTTACGAGTGACTACATTAAGTCTAAATCGTCGACGTCTGCCAAGTCTCCGGCAGTAATATTCTGCATGTTGACTGTACGTCTGCGGATACGAGCTGCCTCGGATGCTTTCACGATGTAGTCCTTGATTGTGACAGAATCCTTGATATGCTTAAGCTCAATGACCTTATCTGTTGTGTCACCTGTATAGCAGGTAATTGTTCCAAGACCGAACATTCTCTCGAAGAGAGAGCGTGTAAGCTTGGCATCGGCAATCTTGTACATGTAGCAGTCGTTCTCAGTCTGATTTAAGAAGCCAGAGTCGATTGTCAGAAGATCGTCGCCAATATTATATACTGTGAAAGTCCAAGGAAGACCGAAAAATAACAGTCTTTTACGTGCGGAGTATTTTACTTCATTTTTATCCATATTGATACCCTCCATTCAAAGAAAATACATATCAATTATAACGCAATCTGCTGGAAATTAAAACATTGATTACTAAACGGCATTTTGATAAAATAATCGTGGTTTATTCTGCATATTTTTATGAGGAGATTTCGTGAAGACATCTAGAAATAAAGCAAAGAAATTAATAACAACTGGTAGAGTTAAGGCGAGCACTTTTATTATCGTCGTAGCTATTCTTACTGTAGCTGTATCGCTTGAGATTGTACTGCAGGTAAGAAGTAACAGGAAGAAGGTAGATGCATCGAGCTCGATTCTGGTTGAGCAGATTGCGGAGCAGATTCATGGTAATACATCGAGAGAAGAGGTTCTCTCTGATACTCATAAAGATTCATGTATTGTCAGGGCTAATTCAGCCGCATATATCATTGATAACAATGACCTCTATTTACACAGTGTAATGAAGATTAAGACAGTTGCTGATGTTGTAGATGTTGATGAGATTAATATTTTCAACGAGAAGGGCATAATCTATGCTGGTACTAATCCAGAATACTATGGATACAGTATGACTGAGGGAGAGCAGATTTCATTTTTCCTGCCAATGCTTGAGGATAAAAGCAAGTCCATGTGTCAGGATCCTGAATATAATACTATAGCCAGTAAGATGATGATGTATGCCTGCGTATGGAATAAAGA
>JAZLFL010000212.1:0-3792 GCA_045615825.1 Lachnospiraceae bacterium | reverse complement strand
TTCGGATGATAAGGACAATGAATCAGAAGAGACTAAGGAAGATAAGCCTAAGAAGTCGCTTAATGAGAATCTGCAGACTGTTAAGGGGTATCTGGACGTCCTTGCTGAGGATTCAACGAAAGCTGCATTCAATACCTGCAGGAAAAGACTTGGTAAGATGCTTAAGCATCTGATACCTAAGAAAACGGATATAGTAGTCAGATATGGACTGAATGATCCTTATATTACTTCAGTTGTAATGACTGTATATGATGTCTTCTATACATATCTTGGAAAAGTTATAACACTGTTTCCTATATATTATGAAGAAACAATAGATGCAAGGGCCTATATTAAAGGTCATATTCGACTAGCCCCAATTGTATGGCAGGGTATATTGGTTATATTAGATGGTAATTGCCGTCGTTTTTATAAAAAGATTAGACGCATGAGTAGCGGAGGTAAGCATGAGTAATTTCAGTAGTACAATGGAGACTCTTCTTAAGAATGTTGACAGTGTTCTGTCTACTAAGACTGTTGTTGGCGATGCCAAGCAGATTGGTGATACAGTTATTATTCCACTTGTTGATGTATCTTTTGGTATGGGTGCAGGTGGTTCAAGTGCAGATAAGAAGAATGGAGCAGGTGGCGGACTTACAGGTAAGATGTCACCAAGTGCAGTTCTTGTAATCAAGGATGGACATACTAAGTTAATCAATGTTAAGAATCAGGATACAATCTCTAAGATTCTTGATGCTGTACCAGAGGTTCTTGATAAGATCTCATCTAAGAAGGCTGATATGCCAAGTGATGAGGAAGCAAGAGAGGTTGCATTCCCAGAGGGCACAGAGGAAAAGTAAGGAATACCCATGGATATTGATAAGACCATACAGGCCTGTCAAGATGAGAATGCTCAGGTATCCTATGAGGAGCTAATGGAGTTAAAGCGATGGCTCTTCGAGGAGTATACCAAGATTCAGGCTAAGGAAGCTGAGCAACAGCGTATCTATGAAAAGTTCATAAGCGAAAGAACTGCTTTCAATGAAGATATGAAGGCGCTTAATTCCAAGATCCTTGAAGAGAGAAAGCGTCTTAAGGACGAGGAAGCATTCTTCGATAAGAGAATGAAGATTCTGCAGAATGGATTCATGTCCCTGGATCTGGATCGTAAGAAGCTGGAGCGAGAGCGAAGAGAGTTCGAGCTTAACAAGAGAAGGCGTTCTGAGAGAAGCGCTAACTCTTCGGGTTCATCGCGTAAGACATCTGGAGCATTCAATTATAATGCAGAGGAAGTAAGTGTGTTCTTCAAGGGTGTTAGCGGACCGCTTGCGCTTCGTAAGAGATATAAGGATCTGCTTAAGATATTCCATCCTGACAACTATGGCGGCGATGAGAATATCGTTAAAGCTATTAATGAGGAATTCAATCGCCTTAGGAAAGAAGATATCTCTTAATATCAGTATTAGAGGCTGATATGGGTCTTATAAATTTTTGAAAAAAGTGCTTGCATTTATACAATGTGAGTGATAATATATCAATGTTGCGACTTGTCGCGACGTGTTTTAGTATATAAATCTTAGGAGGTGTTAAAATGGCAAAGTGTGATATCTGCGGTAAGGGCGTTCATTTTGGTAACAACGTCAGCCATTCTCATAGAAGATCTAATCATATTTGGAATGCTAATGTTAGAAGCGTAAAGTGCATGGTTAACGGTGCAGCTAAGAGAATGCACGTTTGTACAGGCTGCCTTAAGTCAGGCAAAGTTGAGAGAGCTTAATTTAGTTTTCTAATTACCTCATCCGTATGGGTGAGGTTTTTTTATTATAAGGAGTATGCAATGGGAATTGTTGTAATTGGTTCGACTTTTGTAGATGTTAAGGGATATCCATCTGGTAATTATGTTCCTGATGGAAGGAATCCAGGCCGTGTAGAGAATGTGCATGGTGGTGTGGCAAGAAACGTAGTTGAGAATATTGCCAATCTTGAACTTCGTCCTTCGTTCGTAAGTCTTGTTGATGACAATGGAGCTGGAATTGATGTAATTAATAAGCTCAATCGTCATAAGGTTGATACGACTTATGTACGTCAGACTAAGGATGGCATGGGTATGTGGCTTGCTATATTTGATAATTCTGGTGATCTTGCCGGCTCAATATCCAAGAGGCCTGACCTTCAGCCTATATACGATATTCTTAAGGATAATGGTGATGAGATCATTGCTAACTGTGATACCATTGCAATTGAGCTTGATCTTGAGCAGGATGTTGTCAAGGAAACCTTCAGACTTGCAAGGAAGTATAATAAGCCAGTATTCGCTGTAATCTCTAATATGGAGATAGCAATGGAGAGAAGGGATTTTTTCCAGGAGTTAGACTGCTTCGTATGTAATCAGATTGAAGCAGGAATCCTCTTTGTTAAGGATATGAATGATTATACACCTGAACAGCTGCTTGAAGAGCTGCCAACACTTGCCAAAGCGGCTGGTATGAAGAAGCTTATAGTAACAATGGGAGAACAGGGTGCGGTGTATTATTCTGAAGATGGTGAATGTGGTATCGCACCAGCACATAAGGTTAATGTAATTGATACTACAGGCGCTGGTGATGCTTTCTTCTCAGGTATTACTGTAGGTCTTACATATGGCAAGACTTTAAAGGAGTCATGCGAGATAGGCGCCAGATTATCGGCTTCGGTTATTACAACTACTGAAAATGTATGTCCAAGATTCAGACCAGAAGAGTTTGGTATTACTAGATAGATATTAATTATTGGCTCAGAGAGGGTAACTTCTCTGAGCTTTTTATATACATCGACACTTTAAAGTGATAGAATAAATTGATTTTGTGTGCGTAGCTGAAGAAATGAGGAATGTATGGCTTTATTTAATAAGAATAGTGAACCAAGACCAACAACATCAATGATGTTAATAATAAGAATTGCAGTAGGTGGATATCTGGAATATCTGGCATTCTCATTAAAGGATTCAATTGAGATGCCTGTTAATAGTTCGAATCTTCTTATTGTGATTGCGACAGTTGTATTCTTAATAGCTGGATTACTCTTCATCATATTCCCATTAAGAGATCTTCTTCAGGGAAGATATGAGGGTGGTGTGAATGATCCTATGGCTGGGAATAAAGAAGAATCAGATGATCAGCTGGATGAGTGATTATATATTAATTACTAATTATTGATTACATTAATTTTGGAGTTATAGATGCCTTTTAGAAAGATATTATTTAACTTTATATATTTTGTGTTTGGATTAATGATTGTGGCATTAATGCTTGGTTCGAAAGTAAATGCTAAAACAATTACTATGGGCACATATTCTGATACATATATATCGGATGGTGATGTTTTGGATTATTCTGGCAGTACTTACACGCCTATTTTTTCTTTTACAGGTGAAGGTATATCTGCTGAAAATTTTGGCTTGACTACTACAGTATCAGCACATCAGAGTGATTCAGCAGGTAATTCGACTTATTATGTGATTCCTGATGGTGGCAGAGAGGTAACAATATCAGGCCTTAATACAGAATCTGATAACACACACCGATATTACTTGAAATCAGGGGCATATAATGGAAGAGAATATATTGATAGCACTGATCCTAATGTAAAATATACTCTCTATCAATATTCTGTTGAAATAAATGAAGTTTATACTATTAACTTTTATTTTGACAGGGATGCGGCACCTATTTATACTCTTCAAGCTAAGAAAGAGGAAAATACTACTGCATCGACTGGGGTGATTTCAACTGTTCAAAAAGATAATTATGATTTTATTGGTTGGAAAGCTGAATT
>JAZLFL010000211.1:0-5224 GCA_045615825.1 Lachnospiraceae bacterium | reverse complement strand
GATAACAATCATGAATACGGCAACGATTGCGAAACCGATTAATGCAGCCTTAACTGATGTAGATACTGCTTCCTGTCCGAGCTGAGCACCAACTACATTGGATCTTAACTCTTCAAGCTCAACCTTAAGACCACCGATACGGATTGTAGAAGCAAGCTGTTCTGCCTCATCATATGTGAAGCTACCAGAGATCTGAGCTGTACCGTTTGTAATTGCATCGTTAACTGAAGGAGCACTTACGATTTCACCATCATAGTAGATAGCGATTGACTCACCAAGCATATGTGCCTTAGTTGTAGCCTCAGCGAACTTAGTTGTTCCTTCTGGAGTAAATGATAATGATACTACGAACTGCTGATTGTTCATGTTATCACTAACTGAACCAGCCTGCGCATCTGCAACATCTGTACCCTCAACAACTACTTCACCAGTCTTAATTAACTCATCGATTGGCTTGGCAAGCATAAATCCAAGTGTCTCACCATCTTCAGACATTCCATAACCATAGTTAAGATTGCCCTCGTCATCTGTCTGACGGATGAAGTAAAGTGAACCTGGCTTACCAAGATCCTCTAAGATTGAATTGGCATCAGATACACCAGGAATCTCAATGTTGATTCTGTCTTCACCTTCTGAATAAACCTGGGCCTCTGTACTGTAGCCCTCTACTCTCTTCTGTAACTTATATACTGTATCAGACAAGTCTTCCTTACTAGGCTTCTCTTCTCCTACAGCCTGATAAGTGATGCTGACACCACCTGCAAGATCAAGACCCTGCTTAATGCTTGCTGCTGAGCCTGTTCCCTCAGCGTCGAAACCATATACACATGCGTAAATACCGCCTGCTAACAATGCGATAAGTGCGATGAGCCATATGATTGCTGAACTCTTTTTCATTGTATTACTCTCCTTTATCTAACTCATCAAGTGCTGCCTTCATCATAATTGCACACTCAACACGCTTCCTCTGAAGCTCACATCCAAGGTCATATGCATCATTGATATTACCGTGGAAATTATAAGAATTAGCTGCACATCCACCACTACAGTAGAACTTTGCGAAGCACTTCTTACACTTCTCCTTAGCGTATACATTACAACACTTAAATTCGTCCTGTATATCAGTACGAGTTATTCCCTCATCGACATTACCCATAAGGAAATCCTCGTTACCTACAAACTGATGACATGGATACAGGTCTCCCCAAGGAGTAACTGCAAGGTACTCAGTACCTGAACCACATCCTGATAATCTCTTGGCTACACATGGACCACCCGTTAAATCAATCATAAAGTGGAAGAAATTAACAGGCTCACCTTCCTCATGTCTTCTAATAAGGTCCTTAGCGAGATTATCGTACTCTTCAAGAATCTGTGGAAGATCTTCCTCTCTTAATGCATAATCGTCAGTTGGCTGCGCAACAACAGGCTCAACTGAAATCTGCTTAAAGCCAAGATCTGCAAGATGCTTAACATCCTCTGAGAAATCCAGATTATTATGAGTGAAGGTTCCACGTACATAATAGTTCATCTGGTCTCTGCTCTCAGCCACCTTCTTGAACTTAGGCACTATCATATCATAGCTGCCCTGTCCGCCTCTGAATGGTCTCATGCGGTCATTGACTTCCTTACGTCCGTCAATACTTAATACCACATTAGCCATCTCTTTATTAGCGAACTCAAGTATCTCATCATTCAGAAGCACTCCGTTTGTTGTAAGAGTAAATCTGAACTTCTTATTATTCTTCTCTTCAATACTGCGTCCATACTCAACTAACTTCTTAACAACATCAAAGTTAAGAGTTGGTTCACCACCGAAGAAGTCAACCTCGAGATTGATTCTGTTACCCGAGTTAGCTACTAAGAAGTCAAGTGCCTTCTTACCAACCTCATAGCTCATTAAAGCTCTTCTTCCGTGATATTCACCTTCTTCAGCAAAGCAGTACTTACATGCAAGATTACAATCATGCGCGATATGAAGACAGAGTGCCTTAACAACTGTCTGACGCTTCTTGAAATCAATGATGTAATCCTCATATATATCCGGAGTATATAGCTGACCAGCCTCGTGAAGCTCTAAAAGCTCCTCTACTACCTCTCTTATATCAGTACTGCTATATGGAAGCTTCTCACATGCCATACATGCAGCCTCTATAGCAGTCTCTCCCGATAATCCTGCTTTGAGAATAGGTTCAAGTACAGGAACAACCTCATAGACACAGTCGTCAACAACATGTACTGATCCGCTGTTAACATCCAGTACGATGTTATATCCGTTATTCTTATACTGATGAATCATATAATATTTACCTATTTTTCCGTTTACTCAAAACAAACTCGAAGCCATAGTAAACCTACCACGACTTCGAGTTTTGTTTTTGATTATTTTGTGTACGTTGGATTAATTACTTTGCCTTCTCACAAGTCTGGTTTCCAACTGTACAAGATGTCTTACAAGCTGACTGGCAAGATGTCTGGCACTCGCCACATCCACCCTTCTTCATAGACTCCTTAAGATCTCTTGTGCTTAATGTCTTAATATGCTTCATAAAGAAAAGCCTCCTTAATTGTACTTTCAACGCACATATATGTTGGTAGTATAGAACATACCACTAATTTTTGCAAGTTTTTTATCCTTATTCTTCTATTGACTCTTCGATAACTTCTTCGTCAGCAATCTCTTCTGAAACAGCCTCTTCAACTGCATCTTCAAGGTCGATAACTACTTCCTCTTCTGCAGCTTCTTCTACTATTTCTTCTGCCTCTTCCTCTACTGCTTCAGCAACTTCTACTGTTTCTTCCACAGCTTCCTCAATTACCTCAGCTGCTTCCACCGTCTTCTCAAGCTTGAAGTTGTTAACCTCACCTTCAAGAGTATTAGTGAGTACTAAGAGGTCTGAAGATGTCTGTGATACTGATTCGATATTAGCTGACTCCTCAGCAACTACTGCATTAATCTCATCAATCTCAATAACTGATGTATCAGCTGCTTCCTTAATTACACTTGCTGACTCAGCTGTTAAGTTGATCTTATCACTAAGATCATTGAGCTTTGCAATAATATCATTAACGCTGTTAACAACCTCTGCAGTACCCTGATTGATTGTATCGAAGTTAGCCTTAGTCTGGTTAGTAAGTTCATTACCTTCCTTAAGCTTATCAACGCTATCCTGAAGTCTGCTGTTCATTGTCTCTGACTGTTCCTGGATGACCTTAATCATTCCACCGATATCAAGAGCTGCCTTATTAGAATCATCAGCAAGCTTTCTAATCTCATCAGCTACAACTGCGAAGCCTCTACCTGCCTCACCAGCTCTTGCAGCCTCGATTGAAGCATTAAGTGAAAGGAGGTTAGTCTGTGCAGCAATATCTGTAATAGCACTAAGAGAATCTGTCATCTTAACTGCGTTCTCATTGAATGTAACGAAGCTTGAAGATACCTCCTCGATAGCTGCATTAATTGAATCCATCTGAGCAACGAAGCTGTCAAGCTGAACAGCACCCTTCTCTGCGTTAGCCATTGTATCACGTGAATTCTCAGCAATCTTACCAGCATTCTCAATTACTGTATTAGAGATAGCTTCCATCTCTTCGATCTGTCCAACAACTGTAACAACCTCTGCCTGCTGGCTCTGAAGCTTGGAATGCATGTCCATTACGGCTTCAGCGATTCTGTTGGAACCATTAGTATTCTCATCCATGCTTACTGCCACGCTGTCCATAGCCTCACGTAAGCTTGATGTCGAGTCTGATACCTTATTAAGTACATCGAACATGCTACTCTTCATCTTATTAAGAGCAAGAGCAACCTCACCAACCTCATCGTAATTCTTAACTGTAATATCTTCTACAGTAAGATCTCCATCAGCGATAAGTCCTACACTTTCCTTAACTTCCTTAAGAGGCTTAATAATTCCTCTGGTAACGATAAGTGCAACAATAATCGAACCAATTACTACTACTACTACAAGAACAGTTACGATTGTAACGAGCTTAGCCATTGCTGACTGTATATTATTCTGAAGGTCCTCACTTCTCTTAATCTCAGCTGAGAGAAGAAGTGAAGCGGAATTCTTAATGAATGCGGATTCATTATCCATGGCTGTAAGGTAATCAGCACCTGCATTACTGAAGTTGGTACCACCGCAAGCCTTAACAAGTCCATCATATGCATCCACGAACTTACCAACTGTAACTGCAAAACCTTCACAGGTTGTTCTGTTCTGTGAGTAGATAGCCTCATCACCAATATTACCCTCAATATCCTTAAGATACTGTCTGAAATCAGCTACCATTTCGTTATAACCTGAATCCTCAATCGAAGAATTGAAGTTACACAGGTTAACAACCGTGTTATACATCTTGCTACTGTTATCTGAGATGTAAGATATCTTACTGATATTCTCAAGTACGCCCTTATACTGACTGTTATAGCTGTTCATCTTAGCTGTAACAACTACTATAAGCACTGAGAATACTGCTATGATTCCAATTGTAAGAACATTAATCTTACTCTGGATTCCCATGCTCTTCTTAACTGCTGATGCACTTTTAACTTTTTTCTCTTTCTTACCCATACAACAAGGCCCCCATTTACTATTTCTTGTATTATTGTACGAACATACTTATACGCACAATATTGTACCACAAATCTAGTCAATTTTGATTAAAAATGATACTATTTTCCTAGAAAAAAATAAGGTATTTTACGATATGCAGTTACGAGTTAGTTCAACCAGACATTTGAATAATGCAGGCTTTTATTATGCGTCTTATAATGCCCTTCCCGACTCACGTAAGGAAACTGTTAATAAACTGCGTAATGACGCTGATAAATTCCGTTCCATCACCGCAGGTGAACTGCTTCTGGATGCTTTCTTAGACACCTATCCAAAGCTTTGCCGGGAGGACATTGGCCAGATTACTACCGGTGAGCATGGTAAGCCATATCTCGCGGACTATCCAGACTGGCGATATAACCTCTCCCATTCCGGTGAATATGTAGCCATAGCTTACGATGATAATCCCATTAAGGTTACGTCTGATGCTGACGGCGGAGAGAATGTTAGTGGCAACAACTTTTTACCTGAGGCCCTTACGGAGATTGGTGTGGACATACAGTCCCTTCGTAAGATATCAGAGGGCGTTGCCCATAAGATTCTGACCGACGGGGAGCTAGCGTATCTTCCGGGCGAGGTCGAGGACTCACAGATGCTTCTTAATG
>JAZLFL010000210.1:0-6114 GCA_045615825.1 Lachnospiraceae bacterium | reverse complement strand
TTGGATTGTCACAGCTCTATCAGTTGAGAGGACGTGTTGGAAGATCGAGCAGAACGGCATATGCCTTCCTTATGTACAAGAGAGATATCATGCTTAAGGAAGTGGCTGAGAAGAGACTTGCAGCCATTAAGGAATATACGGACCTTGGAAGTGGATTCAAGATTGCGATGAGGGACCTTGAGATCAGAGGAGCCGGTAATATCCTTGGCAGAAGACAGCACGGACATATGGAAGCTGTTGGCTATGATCTCTACTGTAAGATGCTTAATGAGGCAGTTATGAAGCTTAAGGGTGAGGATATATCATTTGATGAGTTCAATACCCAGATAGACCTTGATGTAGATGCATTCATACCAGCGGAATATATAGTTAATGAAGTCCAGAAGCTTGATATCTATAAGCGTATCGCTAACATAGAGAGCGATGGCGAGGCTGAGGATATGAAGGATGAGCTTAAGGACAGATTCGGTAAGCTGCCTAAGAGCGCAGAGAATCTTCTTAAGATATCGGTTCTTCGTGGTCTTGCCCACAGTGTGTATGTTACAGAGATTAAGGCCGGACGTGGCAGAATTAAGATTATGATGAAGCCGGATGCAGGAATCAGGGTTGAGAAGATACCTGACCTTATGATGAAGATGGGTAAGGGCTTCAACTTCAGCGCTAAGAGCCTTCCATATTTTATATATAATTACAAGCCTCTTGATCTGGTTGAGAAGGAAGAAGATCAAATACTTGAGCTGACTGAGAAAATTTTGTTAGCTATGTACGAAATATTGCTGTAAATTGAAGATAAAATTGTGAAAAGGGTTACCTCCAAAATGGGCGGCAACCCTTTATTTTCGCCCACTTTTGTGGTAAAATGTTCTGCGACTATGGGTAAGTATACATTTTTGTATAAAATATAGAAAGGAAGTAACACAATGTATAATTCAGTAGATACTAACCTGAATTTCGTAGACAGAGAGAAGAAGATTCTTGAATTCTGGAATGAACAGGATATCTTCCGTAAGAGTATGGAACAGCGCAAGCAGGGCCCAACATATACTTTCTATGATGGACCACCAACAGCCAATGGTAAGCCACATATTGGCCACGTTCTTACTCGTGTTATTAAGGATATGATCCCAAGATACCGTACAATGAAGGGCTATATGGTTCCTCGTAAGGCTGGCTGGGATACACACGGTCTTCCTGTAGAGCTTGAGGTTGAGAAGCTTCTTGGTCTTAATGGTAAGGAACAGATTGAAGAATATGGTATGGAGCCATTCATTGACAAGTGTAAGGAGTCAGTATGGAAGTACAAGGGTATGTGGGAAGATTTCTCAGGTACTGTTGGTTTCTGGGCTGATATGGATGATCCATATGTAACATATCATGATGATTATATTGAGTCTGAGTGGTGGGCTTTAAAGGAGATCTGGAATAAGGGACTTCTTTATAAGGGATTTAAGATTGTACCTTACTGCCCACGTTGTGGTACTCCTCTTTCATCAGCTGAGGTTTCTCAGGGATATAAGACTGTTAAGGAGAGATCCGCAATCGTAAGATTCAAGGTTGCAGGTGAGGATGCATACTTCCTTGCATGGACAACAACACCTTGGACACTTCCATCTAACGTAGCTCTTTGTATGAATCCTGTAGAGGAATACTGCAAGGTTAAGGCTAACGATGGATATACATATTACATGGCAAAAGCGCTCCTCGACTCAGTTTTAGGCTCGCTTAAGACTGATGACGCTCCTGCGTATGAGATTCTTGAGACTTATGTTGGTAAGGATCTTGAGCATAAGGAGTACGAGCCACTCTTTGCATGTGCCAAGGAAGTTGCTGACAAGCAGAATAAGAAGGGCTTCTTCGTAACATGTGATAACTACGTTACTATGTCAGATGGTACTGGTATTGTACATATCGCTCCTGCCTTCGGTGAGGACGATGCTAATGTAGGTCGTAACTATGACCTTCCATTCGTTCAGTTCGTTGATGGTAAGGGTGAGTTAACAGCTGAGACACCATTCGCAGGTCTTTTCGTTAAGGCTGCTGATCCAGAGGTATTAAAGGACCTTGATGCAAGAGCACAGCTTTTCGCAGCTCCTAAGTTCGAGCATGAGTATCCACACTGCTGGAGATGTGATACTCCACTTATCTACTATGCTAGAGAGAGCTGGTATATCAAGGAGACAGCTGTAAGAGATGACCTTATCAGAAATAACAACACAGTTAACTGGATCCCTGAGTCAATTGGTAAGGGAAGATTCGGTAACTGGCTTGAGAATATTCAGGACTGGGCTATTTCACGTAACAGATACTGGGGAACACCACTTAATATCTGGGAGTGTGAATGCGGTCACCGCGACTGTATAGGAAGCAGAGCAGAACTCAAGGAGAAGAGCGGAATCGACTCAGCTGAGACTGTAGAGCTTCACAGACCATACATTGACGAGATTGCTATTAAGTGTGAGAAGTGTGGCAAGGACATGCACAGAGTACCAGAGGTTATTGACTGTTGGTTCGACTCGGGAGCTATGCCATTCGCTCAGCACCATTATCCATTTGAGAATAAGGAATTATTCGAGTCACAGTTCCCTGCACAGTTCATCTCTGAGGCTGTTGACCAGACTCGTGGATGGTTCCATTCACTTATGGCTGAGAGTACACTCTTATTCAATAAGGCTCCTTATGAGAATGTAATCGTACTTGGTCACGTTCAGGATAAGGATGGACAGAAGATGAGTAAGTCGAAGGGTAATGCAGTAGATCCATTTGAGTCACTTGCTCAGTACGGTGCAGATGCAATCCGTTGGTACTTCTATATCAATTCAGCACCATGGCTTCCTAACAGATTCCACGGTGATGCAGTTGTAGAGGGCCAGAGAAAGTTCATGGGAACATTATGGAATACATATGCATTCTTCGTTCTCTATGCTAATATCGATGAATTTGATGCAACTAAGTATGCGCTTGAGTATGATAAGTTAAGCGTTATGGACAAGTGGCTTTTATCAAAGATGAACACTATGGTTGCAGACGTTGATAATAATCTTGATAACTACAGAATTCCAGAAGCAGCAAGAGCTCTTCAGGAGTTCGTTGATGAGATGAGTAACTGGTACGTAAGACGTGGCCGTGAGAGATTCTGGGCTAAGGGTATGGAGCAGGATAAGATTAATGCTTATATGACTCTCTATACAGCACTTGTTACAGTATCCAAGGCAGCAGCTCCAATGATTCCATTCATGGCTGATGAGATCTACCGTAACCTTGTATGCTCACTTGATTCTAATGCACCAATTTCTGTACATCTCTGCGACTTCCCAGTTGTAGACAACTCACAGATTGATAAGGATCTTGAGACTAAGATGGATGAGGTTGTTGATATCGTTGTAATGGGTAGAGCCTGCCGTAATGCTTCTAACATTAAGAACCGTCAGCCAATTGGCCAGATGTTCGTTAAGGCAGAGGAGTCTCTCTCAGATTACTACACACTCATTATTGCAGACGAGCTTAATGTGAAGAATGTTACATTCACAGAAGATGTTCGCGATTTTACAACATATACATTCAAGCCACAGCTTAAGACAGTTGGACCTAAGTATGGTAAGCATCTTGGATTTATCCAGAAGACTTTAGCTACGCTTGATGGCAATAATGCTATGGATGAGCTTAAGGCTAACGGAGCGCTGGTATTTGACGATGGGGAAGAAATCAGACTCACAGAAGAAGACCTGCTCATCACAATGGTTCAGAAGGAAGGCTATGTAACAGAAGCTGATAACAAAATTACAGTTGTAATGGATACAAAGCTTACTGATGAGCTTATCGAGGAAGGTAATGTTAACGAGATCATCTCTAAGATCCAGACAATGCGTAAGGACTCTGGATTCGAGGTTATGGATCATATTAAGGTTGCTATTCTTGGTAATGATAAACTTGCAGAGGTTGTTAAGGCTAACGAGTCAGCTATCGCAGGTAAGGTACTCGCAGATAGCTTCAGCTTCACGGATAAGTACAGCGTGGCGAAGGATTGGAATGTCAACGGGGAGAAGGTTACAATCTGTATCGAGCGTTAGTTTATTGAAAGGAAAGAATTATGGCAAAGAAGTCAGAAATCGCGCTTCAGTTCGATAAGGAACTTTTTATTAGAAGCGTAAAGTACAATGTTAAGACTTTGTACCGTAAGAATATGGATGAAGCTACACAGCAGGAGATTTTTCAGGCTGCTGGATATGCTATCAAGGATGTAATTATTGATAACTGGATGGCAACTCAGAAGGAGTACGAGAAGAAGGATCCTAAGATGGTTTACTACATGTCTATGGAGTTCCTTATGGGTCGTGCAATGGGTAACAACCTTATCAACCTTCAGGCTTATAAGGCTGTTGCAGAATGTCTTGAGGAGCTTGGTCTTGATATTAATGTAATTGAGGATCAGGAGCCAGATGCAGCACTTGGTAATGGTGGTCTTGGCCGTCTTGCAGCATGCTTCCTTGATTCACTTGCAACATTAGGCTATGGTGCATATGGATGTGGAATCCGTTATCGCTATGGTATGTTCAAGCAGGAGATTAGAGATGGTTATCAGGTAGAGGTTCCAGATAACTGGCTTGAGCATGGTAACCCATTTGAGCTTAGAAGACCTGAGTATACTAAGGAGATTAAGTTCGGCGGTTACGTTAATGTATATCAGGATGAGAATGGTAAGAACATTTTCAAGCAGGAGAACTATCAGTCAGTAATGGCTGTTCCATTCGATGTGCCAATCGTTGGTTATGGCAATGGTATTGTTAATACACTTCGTATCTGGGATGCTGAGCCAGTTCAGTGCTTCCAGTTAGATTCTTTTGATAAGGGTGATTATCAGAAGGCTGTTGAGCAGGAGAACCTTGCTCGTAACATCGTTGAGGTGCTTTATCCTAACGATAATCATTATGCTGGTAAGGAGCTCAGACTTAAGCAGCAGTACTTCTTCATCTCGGCTTCAGTACAGGAAGCTGTAGCTAAGTACATGCGTACACATGATGATATCCGAAAGTTCCATGAGAAGGTAACATTCCAGCTTAACGATACACATCCAACAGTTGCAGTTGCAGAGCTCATGAGAATTCTCATGGATGATTATAGCCTTGAGTGGGATGAGGCATGGGAAGTTACAACTAAGACATGCGCTTACACTAACCATACAATTATGTCTGAGGCACTTGAGAAGTGGCCAATCGAGTTATTCTCAAGATTACTTCCACGTGTATATCAGATCGTTGAAGAGATTAACAGAAGATTCATTATTGAGATTGAGAAGAAGTATCCATATGAGACAGGCATCACACAGGAGAAGATCCGCAAGATGGCTATCGTATATGATGGACAGGTTAAGATGGCTCACCTTGCAATCGTTGCTGGTTACTCAGTTAACGGTGTAGCAAGACTTCATACAGAGATTCTTAAGAACCAGGAGCTTCATGACTTCTATGAGATGTTCCCAGAGAAGTTCAACAACAAGACTAATGGTATTACTCAGAGAAGATTCCTTCTTCATGCTAATCCATTACTGGCTGACTGGGTTACAGAGAGAGTTGGAGATGGCTGGATTACAGATCTTAAGAAAATCAATAAGATTAAGTCAGCAGCTAATGATCCTAAGGCAAGAGAGCAGTTCATGGCTATCAAGTTCCAGAACAAGGTTCGTCTCGCCAAGTATATCAAGGAGCATAACGGAGTAGATATCGATCCTAACTCTATTTATGATGTTCAGGTTAAGAGACTCCATGAGTACAAGAGACAGCTTCTTAACATTCTTCATGTTATGTATCTCTATAACCAGATTAAGGAGCATCCAGAGATGGAGTTCTATCCAAGAACATTTATCTTCGGTGCTAAGGCTGCAGCAGGTTACAAGACAGCTAAGCTTACAATTAAGCTTATTAATTCAGTAGCTAACGTAATTAATAATGATGATTCAATCGATGGTAAGATTAAGGTTGTATTCATCGAGAACTATCGTGTATCTAATGCTGAGATTATCTTCGCAGCAAGTGATGTCACAGAGCAGATCTCTACAGCAAGTAAGGAGGCATCTGGAACAGGTAACATGAAGTTCATGTTAAATGGTGCTATTACACT
>JAZLFL010000209.1:0-5304 GCA_045615825.1 Lachnospiraceae bacterium | reverse complement strand
AGCATTATATGTTGATAAAACTGGCCGCCTCTGTGGTACTATGCGACTCTACAAGTACTTAGAGATGGGGGATGGCTATAATAAGGGCGACTGGGTTACTGGTACGGTATATGAGGTTAGTGATAACTTCGGTGCCTTTGTAGCTATTGATGATAAATACCAGGGTCTTATTCCTAAGAAGGAATGTCCTAAAAAGATTAAGGTTTCAGAGGTTGTTAAGGCTAGAGTTACTGCCATTAAGGCAGATGGCAAGATTGACCTAAGTATGAATGAAGTTGCACATATTCAGATGAGTGTGGATGCTGATAAGATTATGAAAAGGCTTGAGGCAGAGGGTAAGCTGAATTTCACAGATAAGGCATCGCCTGAACTTATCAGGGAAGAGATGGACATGTCCAAGAATGAGTTCAAGAAGGCTGTGGGCAATCTGCTTAAAGCAGGCAAAATTAAGATTCTTGAGGATTCGATAGTATTAATACGATAGGTTGTAGTGACGGAGTGAACTGACATGAGATTTGAACGGAGAATAGCGACTTACGAGTTGGTTCTTATGTTGTTAATTGAATTATTGGTGATTCCAATCATGTTTCCGCATGGGCTTGATCTGACCGGGGCATGGGATGTGAATATTATTATAAGTGAGCTGGTTGTAATCCTGCCGGCGCTTGTCCTTACGGTTATCTGGTATTTTACTAATATGTGGAAGGCAGAGAATGATCCGGACTATAAGGCTATTACATTAAGTGAGAGATTTATGTTTAAGCCGGTTAAGTTTAGGACAATCCTGCTCACGATCCTGTTCACCATACTTCTTAACCCTATAACATCCTTACTCAATGCCATAAGTATGTTATTCGTTGATAATGTAATGGTGGAACAGAGTAATGAGATATTAGGACTTCCATTTGCGCTTACCTTTTTTATGGCAGCAGTCTATGGACCAATGTGTGAGGAATTCGCCTTCAGGGGCATTGTGTACGGCGGATTCAGAAGATATTGTAGGCCAAGGGCAGCAGTCATTGTATCAGGACTGATATTTGGACTTATGCACCTTAACTTCAATCAGTTTGGATATGCCTTTGCGCTTGGCATTGCAATGGCACTTTTGGTTGAGGCATCGGGAAGTATATGGACCTCTTTCCTGTTGCATCTGCTGATTAACGGAACATCAATAGTCTACATGTTCCTGCTTGATAACTTCAGTGGAACATCTTTTGAAGCACTTGCAGAAGCGGATATGGCTAATGAGGAGATGCTGCTTCCATCGATTATGATACTTGCAGCCATTTCGGTGGTATGCTTCTTCCTGGCAAGAAGAGTGCTTAACAGGATCGCAAGGATAGAAGGAAGGGAAGAGCCTTCGACTCTAATGAGATACAGCAGCCAGTATAAGGGCGGATCGGTATTCTCGGTACTGCTTGTTGTTGCGATGCTTATGTGTGTTTATTTGATGATTAGAAACAGTTAAAACAAAAATGGACGGGTATAAAACCCGTCCATTTTTATTACACCAATACATCGAAATTGGAACCTACCGATGGATTAACGCTTCTCTCCATTGCAGCAGCGTCGATCATCTTAAGAAGACCAGCTCCCTGCACCTCGTTCTGATCGAGAGATTTACTGAGAACTGCAGTGCTGACACTATTCATTGTATTGATGTTGGCCAAAGCCATTGATACACTAGCAATATCCATAGCAATACCTCCTATTTCGATCGCTTTTTAATGTACAGAAATACTAACATATTTTTACTTTTTTAGCAAATTGTCATATAATTTAGCCATGACTGAAGTAAAGAAGAAAAAGTCTAATTTCATAATGCAGGCAGGCATTTTGGCAGCAGCCGGAATCCTTGTAAGAATCATTGGTATCTTATACAGAAGTCCACTTGTCGCCATCATCGGCGATGAAGGTAACGGCTATTATAATACAGCATATGCCTTCTATACCATTATTCTGCTTGTCTCAAGTTACAGTATTCCTGCAGCCATTTCCAAGGTAATAGCTGCCAAGCTTAGTGTTAATGAATATAAGAACGCTCACAGACTGTTTCTAGGTGCCATCGTCTATGTAATTATTGTCGGCTCTATTGGTAGTGCAGTCTGTTATTTCTTTGCCGACAGCATCGTAGGCGCATCATCGGCCCAGGTACTTAAGGTATTTGCACCAACCATCTTTTTGTCAGGTCTTCTTGGAACATTCAGAGGATATTTCCAGGCCCAGCATACAATGGTGTTCACTTCATATTCCCAGATACTGGAACAGATACTTAATGCAGCAGTTAGTATTGGCGCTGCATATTTCTTTGTCACAATCAATGCTGGTAAGGATGCTACAACGATTGCCATAGGCGGTGCCAAGGGAAGTGCTATTGGTACTGGAAGTGGTGTATTAATTGCACTTATATATATGGCAGTTGTATATGGAAGAAGACGCAAGGACATAATAGGAAGGGTTAAGGCGGACACATCCACTAATCTTATGGGACCTAAGGAGATTGCAGGCTCAATCTTTGGAATGGTTACCCCTGTAGTATTAAGTACATGTATCTATAATCTCAGCACAGCGTCCAACTTGAAGATTTATCAGGGCATTATGCAGAAGGTGTACGGCTACAGTGAGGCACTGGCTACAACCAACTATGGCCTGTTCTCCGGTAAGGCAATGCAGATTGTTAATATTCCAATCGCAATCGCATCAGCCATGTCAGCAGCTGTAATTCCTACTATTGCCCACACCTATGAGCGTAAGGAATACGATGAAGGAAGAAGGAAAATAGCGTACGCGATTAAGATTACCATGATGATTGCAATTCCTGCTTTCCTCGGACTGGTGGCTCTGGCAGAGCCTGTGACACTGCTTCTTTATCCTCAGAGAGCTTCCTATAAGATAGTTAGTAAGCTCATTCAGGCGCTTGCCATTACAGTAGTATTCTATTGTCTGTCCACACTTAGTAATGCAATTTTACAGGGAACGGGTAATGTTAATATTCCAGTTACCAATGCTGCGATATCTTTAGTAATTCAGGCCATAGTGCTTGTGATTCTGCTCCGTGTAACGAATCTTGGACTTTATGCACTTGTTATTGCAACAATTACATATTCATTATTAATGTGTATCTTAAATGGTGCATCAATGGCGGTACGACTCCATTACAGGCAGGAGATGATAAGGAGCTATCTGCTTCCGTTTAATGCCAGCCTAATGATGTTCTTTGCGACAGTTGCGACAAACAGAGTAATAAGCCATATCATTCATTTAATCTATCATGACGAGGAGATGGTGATATCAGGAATGCTTAATGTGCTTAGACTGATAATAAGTCTTGCAGTAGCCTTTGTTACATATGCATGGTTCACATTAAGACTTGGTGTTGCTACTGAGAGCGAGATAAGGATGATGCCTAAGGGAGGTGCCATTGTAAGAGTTCTTAAGAAGATGGGAATGATTCATGAATATGACATCATTAACAGAAGACGTATTAAGCAGGGCAAGGATATAATTGAGACAGACTACAAGCTTTCGGATGAACAGATTGCCTCTATTGATGGGGGACGTAGAGCATTTATTAAGTCAAAAAAGTAGATTTATATTCATTTTAGTTGTAAAATATCTTTTATTGTGGCCCATTGTGGTCATCTGGAAGGATTGGAGATAAAAATGCGTAAAACTGCATTGATTATAGCTTTGATCATGGCTATTACATGTGTGGCCGGCTGTGACACAAGTAAGATTGCCCCAACATCAAAGGTAATAGAAGCACAGGAGAAGGCTGAAGCAGAAGCCAAAGCCGCAGAAGAGGCGGCAGAAGCCAAGGCCGCAGAGGAAGAGAAGGCAGCTGCAATCGCTGAGGCAGAAGCTAACGGTGAGGAGATTCCTGAGGAGTATCAGGAGGAAGAGATTCCTACCTTCCGTTCAGCCATAACAGGTTCTGAGATTACTTATAATTTCTTAGACCACAGACCACTTGCTGTAATGCTTAATAATATTAAGGAAGGCTGTCCTCAGTCAGGTATTGAAGAAGCTTCCATTGTATATGAGTGCCCTGTTGAGGGACGTATCACACGACTCATGGCGCTGTTTGAGAAGTATGAGGAGATTCCTAAGATAGGTTCTATCAGAAGCTGCCGTGATTATTTCGTATATCTTGCATTAGAGTTCGATGCTATCTATGCACACTTCGGACAGGCAACTATTTATGTTGGCGATATGCTTAATTCTACAGCTGTAGATAATATCTCAGGTGCAGTTTCAGGTATTGAAGTGCCAGCCAAGAATGCTTTCTATAGAAGTAATGACCGTAAGGCACCTCATAATGTATATATTAGTAATGAAGGTATTATCGAGGATATTAAGGAGTTCGGCTACAGAACTACTTACAGAACGGGCTTCATTCAGAAGTTCGCGTACTGTGAACTTGAAGACAGAGTAACATGGGATGATAAACCTTCAGCAACTGTCCTTTATCCAGGTGGTAAGACAACGGATAAGGCCAATGGCTTTTCAAAGGTTGGTGCCAGATTCGAATATAACGAAGAGGATGGCAAGTACTACAGATTCCAGTATGGCGGAGAGCATATCGACGGAGAGACTGGCAATCAGCTTAAGTTTGATAATGTAGTATTCCAGTATTGTAATGGTATTGTACGAGACAGCAAGGATTATCTTGGATTTGGTCTTGTTGGTGATAATGTAGATAAGGTTCAGGTATTCACTAATGGTAAGATGACAGAAGGTACCTGGAAGAGAACTGAGATCTATGAGCCAGCTAAGTATTATGACCTGGAAGGCAATGAGATAGTTGTTAACCCAGGTAAGACATGGATTTGTATTATTTGGAATGATTACGCAGGAGATGTTGTAATCGAATAATTGTTAATGTTCGGAGGGAACTAAGATGAAAGGACTGGTTAACAGTTGCATAATGGCTTTTTCTGGCTATGCAGCAGGAGGTAAGTCAAAGCTTGAGAGGAATAAGGAGAATTGTTCATTTATTCTCATTTTCATTCCATTAATAGGATTAATAAGCACTATTCTGGTTAACAGATGGGCAGTGCTCTATCCATATGTATGTGAGAATCCTGTTCTTCCGGCAGTATTCATTGTAGTTGTACCTATTATTATTTCCGGTGGCTCCAATCTTAAGGGCTTTTTCAAGACAGCAGATGCATTAAGCTCTCATAAGAGCAAGGAAGAGAAGCTTGCAATATTATTTGATGATGCTCACAGCGGATATTCATCAATTATCGCATGTATCGCATACTTCCTTATAGCCATTGGTATCTGGAGCGAGATGCCAAT
>JAZLFL010000208.1:0-3522 GCA_045615825.1 Lachnospiraceae bacterium | reverse complement strand
GCAGACTCCTTCAAGTGAACCACCACCATGGTTCCATAATGATAATCCATATTTCACAGATTCATATTTCTTAGACTCATTAAGAAGTAGTTCAAGTGTTGCTGGCTCACCCATCTTATCAGTTCGTGGAGCGCCAACAATATCAAGAGTCTCTTCATTTATTAAAAAGTTGGCTAAAACATTAAAGTCGGTCCAATTTCTCTCGTCCGAACATAATTCAAATAGTTCGTCGATATTCGATACATTTAACTCATCAATAGCAAGAAGCTCTTCTACTTTTGCCTTTACTCCGTCTTTATTAACAGTGAATAAAGCAGATTTATTAGCGCTACCTTCTTTAGCACCTAACAATCCATTAAGATAATCATTCTTCCAAACATCAGTACCACCGGCAAGAAGTGTTACATTAACATTCTCTTCATCATATGCACCTAAGAGGATCTTGATAAGGGTCTTAGTTGCTTCTCTCTGGCCTTCCTTACTCTCAAGGTCAGTACCACAGAGGTATACCATGAGTGTGAACGAAGCCCTGTTCTCAATAACTGGTGATGAGCTGGAATTACCCGAATCACCGCTATCCGAACCGCTCTCCTCACTAACTGGAGCAGGAGCCTTTTTCTTAGTCGCATTATATTTTACAGGGATATTCTGGTTGAAATTAATACGAAGTGAATATTCTGAAGTTGTTGCATTACCTTCTGCCTTAGTCCACGCATCAAGAAGCTGGGCTGGCGCAAGTGTACCAAGGGATGGGCGTGCAGCAATTGCAATAATAGGATCAAAGGCTGTACCTGAAGCACGGCCTTCCATAGCACCACACGTAAGATAGTGCTCAAGTGCACCCATTTTGTCATTCTTAACGGCTTTAGCCACATCCGGATTAGCCTTCAGATAGTTGTCCGCATTGAAGAATGGGAAGTCGAGGCTGAGAGCATTCTTACGATAGTAGGATGCATTCTTAGCAAGATAATAGATTATGAGGCTTCGGGTATCCTGCTTTTCGGCAGCATCCTGAAGGCTGGCAGAACGTCCCTCCTTCTCTCCGAATTCGTCGAAATGCTCCTGAAGCTTCTTTGCATTAGTTCCATAGACAGCCTTAACATCCTTATACACAGTTGAATAGAACTGTGGATCTACTGTTGCTGCCTGCAGCGAAACGCATGGAGTCGATATGGCTAATAATAAAGCTAACGCTCCGACTAAAGTTCTTTTAATTAAGTTCGTCATATTCCGTCTCATAATCATCCTCTTGAACCTATTTTTAATCCAAAATTACTTTCTCTCAAAGGTCAGCCACATGCCATCCATGTTGTATAACAGTGAGTCACCTTCAATTGTATACTCATATGTATTACCATTATCCATTACAAGCTCTGTCCCAGTCCAGGTTCCTGTAATTGTGTCCTGCGCAGAGATCTCACACTTGTGATCATCTGTGAGTGTGATAGTATTCTCAATATGAATTACCTCTCCCTCCATCTCATCATCATACGCATACACATATGTGCCTGGAACATATGAATACTCTGTCTGTGGCTGTGGATCGATTAACTCAAATGATGTAAGTAACGCTGACATTATGTCACCAATTGTAATAGCCTGACCTTCATCTGCCTCATAGTGAGATATTGTCTCTATAATAATAGTTCCACCATTATACTCGATGCCTCTGAATGCGGTATACATTATATCGCCCTCGTTAGGATCTGTATTACCCGGATTGATGGTTCTGGTGTGTGACCAGTATGGACCATATCCGAACCAGCCCTCGCCTCTCTCTACCATCTCATCATCATAACCAGATACCTTCTCATAGAGAGCCTCATCTGGCATGGCACCTGGTACATAAGAGATAATTGCTGCTGTTGTACCACTACACTCTCCAATGTAGGTGAAGCATACCTCTCCATCACTAAGTGCTTCATTAAGGAAGATACTGTCTGTATCATACTTAATCTTCCATCCATCCTCGCTTACATACTCAAGCTCATTATTCTCCACTGTGGCTTCAGCGGCATCTTCTTCTGTTGCAGCAGACTTGGTAAAACCTACTGTGACTGCCTCTGCATAAGCCTCATACATTTTCATAAGCTCGCTGTCATCATCGACATTGCCATCGATTTTATCATCAGCATCGAACAAATAATATGTTGCATTGCCATCAGTATCGAAGGATTCTTCAGCATACCTCTTAGTAAGGATCTTACCATCATCAACATATGACATATACATATGATGAATGCCACCATACATAATATATTCATCTTTATACACTGCAATAGGATATGCAGTACCAGCACTATATATATTGCCGATCTCAACGACATTACCATCACTGTCTAATCCATACGCGGTTGCCTCTATGGTAGCCATTGTACCATCGCCCATATCATATACGCCGTCAGCTACAAGTAATACATCATAGTCCTTGCATACTCCGGCAAAACCATAATACTGACCCGCCTTAAGATTAGATATAATCGAATCATATTTCTCAAGTGCATTAACAACAGGTGCAGTCACCTGTGTCTCTTCAGTTACAACCTCTGTATTAGTCTTTCCGCATCCGGCAAGCATTGCAGCTGCTGCCAATGTAATTACTACTCCTGCCAATGTTTTATTCATAGTCACACCTCACAATTTTCATTTTTATAAAAAAGCATAAAAAAAAGTCATATTATCCATTGTATAATAATACGAATCACTGACAAAAGTGGTACAAATAAGTTCAAAAAAAGTGGAAAACTTATAAAAAGTCTTCCACTTTTACTTTTAAATTATGCTTCGTATTTATCTACTACATCCTTTAGATAAGAAATAACCTCAAGATGCTGAGGACAGATGCCTTCGCACTGACCACATTCTACACACTGTGAAGCCTTACCGCCGTCACCAACTGCAGTCTCATAATCATTTCCATCCTTATTATAAAGAGCAAAAAGCTTAGGAATTGGAATATTAAGAGGACATCCTTCCGTACAGTATGAACAACCTGTACAAGGTATCTTAATATCTCCGGAAATCATCTTGCCAGCAGTTACACAAAGGTTAATCTCATCCTCTGTGAGTGGCTTGAATTCCTTCATGTATGAAACATTATCTATCATCTGCTCCATATTGCTCATACCACTTAATACCATCTCAATTCCAGGCTGTGAAGCGCAGAATCTGATAGCCCATGAAGGAATTGACATTTCTGGCTCTCTACTCTTGAACATTGACTGAACCTTATCTGGAACATTAACAAGAGTACCACCCTTAACTGGCTCCATAACGATAATTGGAGTATTGTGCTTACGTGCCACTTCATAGCAGCGACGTGACTGAACATTGTCAGATTCCCAGTCAAGATAGTTGATCTGAAGCTGAACAAATTCCATATATGGATGCTCTGTAAGCACCTTATCAAGGAAGTCCGCATCAGAATGGAATGAGAATCCAAGGTGCTTGATAAGCCCCATTTCCTTCTTCTTCAAAGCCCAGTTAAATGCATCATATTCCTGGTACTTAGAATAGTTGCCT
>JAZLFL010000207.1:0-8490 GCA_045615825.1 Lachnospiraceae bacterium | reverse complement strand
TATGATTATAACTATGCTAATAACGATGGAAAGGGCGGAGGAGACTCATATTCTATCTATGATGAGATTCTGGATGCCTTCATAGCTGAGTATGGTGATTTGTTAGAGGCTTTCCTTAACGAACTTTTATATTCGGTTGATATCGATGAGAAGGAGATTAAGTCTAATAATGCTGATGCATTATATGTTGAAGTAACAGATGATACTGAAGATGCCAAGAATAATGTTACTATTAAAACAATTAATTCCAAGTCAGTTAAGTCCAATGTTCAGTATGTAATGAATGACTTAATTAAGGCGGTTGCAACAGATCCTGTAGCTGTTCAGAATTTTAAGGATCTAGGAATTGATATTAAAAAGGTTGATATCAAGAATCTGAATCTTATCTTATCTTCAAGCATTAAGTTAGATGATGCTGGTATGGTTAGATTCAGCAGTAAGGATATTAAGTATAAGGCTAAGGACAAAGTCTTTGCCATGATTAAGTTAAGTAATGGCAAGATAAGATATGTTAAGGCTAATATAGCTAAGGACGGAAGTATTTCGTTTATGCTTCCAAAGGATATAAAAGAAATTACTATTTTCTCAATATAAAATATTATTTAAGAAGGGTTAGGATTCGAAATATCGGGTTCTAACCCTTTTTGTCTGTAGGGGACGGGAGTGACCGGCACATTGGCTTTCAATATTTACTAAATAATGTATATAACACTTGAAAAATATCCTAGATATAGTAGAATTAAGAAGATAGTATACATAACTATGGGTTATTATGCCCAAAATTAAAGAAATTACTATTATAAGTCGATAAAAGTAATGAGGCTTTATATATAAGCCTGTTTGTAATGTCTTAAAAGCAAAAGGAGTACCCAATGGGAAAGACTGCTAAAAAGAATAATAGAAAGATGAGAAAAACAGTAAGGAGGACGATAGGCGCTCTTTGCATGATATCAGCTATCACGATTGCTGCTATACCTGCAACAGAGAATAGAGCTTATGATCCAACTACTGAGACTATAGTTCCATATTCAGATGTTAAGGCAATGGGCTCAACAAGTACGATTGAAGCAGTTGCTGATACTAAATCTTTAACTGCTGCTGATGTAAAAACAGGACTAATTGGCCCTATGAAAACTTATGCTGTTTCTCAGAGAAACGGAATTGTTAGTTTAGACTGGCAGTTTGAGGTTAAATATAATGATGCCGGAGATTCGACAAAGACTAATGGATTTATCACACAGTATAATTCGTCATATGTTTCAGATAATCCAACATTAACAGTTTCAAGTTATCTTTTTGCTGATTATGCATATGTTGATCTTAATGCTGTTAAGGCAATAACAGAAAGAGAAGCATATGATAAAGCGACAACAGTTCATACTGTTAATGTGGATGTTAATATTGGTGATGCCACGCCGATTACAAGGACAGTTAATAAGATTGGTATTGAATATACTTTGACAGGTGATCCATATACTTTTACAGGCGATTCTAGTGATCCTGAACAGATAAAGGATCCAACTAACTATGAAGTAACTTCAACATTTGCTGCAAAGGATGAGTATAAGTTCTTTGATGCGAATTTTAATGATTTACTTTTAGAGTATATGGATAAGTATCTTAAGTATCATACTAAAGATTCTTCACAGCCAATGCCTCCATCGGATCTTAAGAAAGCTTTGATGGATCAGGAGGGATATAACACAGTTGAACTGCAACAAAAGTATGTATGTGAGAAGCTTTTATCAGCTGATACTCCAAGCGGAGTCACAATGTCTCTTCAGGATGTCACTATGATGACATATGATTCAGCAGGCAATCAGGGATCTAAACAGATTTATATCTTTAAGGTGTTAGACGGAATGTCAGCTATTTCACAGAAATCATTTGCCGCAATGCCAAAGCTTCTGTTTACTGATAATGATAATTATCTGACAACCAGCTACATCAATATGGTGGGTATTGCTGAGAATGCAATGGAAGGTGTTGCCAATGTAACAGAGCTTATTCTGGATAATAATATTCAGTATATCTGCGATAAGGCTTTTAATAATAGTTCATTACTGAAGTCGGTAACATTACCTGCTAATGCTCAAATTGGTAGAATGGCTTTTGCAAATGGTAAGGATCTTGAGAATGTATCATTAGGTGGCCTTAATATTATTAATACTGAGGCATTCTTTAATACTAATATTAAGTCAATTGAGATTCCTAATAGTGTTACATCTATTGAAGATGGTGCATTTGCTAACTGTAGTAATCTTCAGTCTGTAATATTTACAGGTGCGACGAATAATAGTGTAACTATTAAGGCTGGAGCTTTTGCTGACTGTCCAGCACTTACAAGTGTTGATTTCGGTCAGGCTAAAATTGAGAAGATTGGTGATTATGCCTTTGCATTAAATGACAGTGCACTTAGAAATATGGATCATCTTGAGAACTTCTCATTCCCATTGTTCATAAGTGCAGGTAATAATCTTGGTGATTATGTTCTTGCAGGTCGTAGTCAGTTACGTAATGTTAACCTTCCAACAGGTATTTCTGGTATTCAGACTATTCCAGAACATATGGTAATTCAGTGTCCTAATTTAAGTAGTTTCGTATTCCCTGATAATTGTAATCAGACAAGCTACGATCCTACTATGTTCGCTGATGTTGTTAATCCACAGTTCTATGTTAAGGGACCTGCCAAGGATGGTACTAAATTTGCCAAGCCAAGAACTTCTACATGGAGTGCCAAGAAGGATGTAACTGGTAATAATACTCCTGTAACCTATCGTTATACAGATCCAGATACTGGAAAAGATATTTTCGAAATCAATCAGGATGGACTTGTACTTGGAGTTAATGATGAGGGTATCCTTGTCAACTGTCAGTTTGACCCAGATAATATACCAACATCTCCACAGCCTGTAACAATTCCTGCTAAGGTAGGTGAAGTTACACTTACTGGTATTGCTGAGGGATGCTTTGCTAGTGACGTAAAGGAAAAGATTAGTAAGATTACAATAGAAGATGGTTCCAAGATTAATAGTCTTGCAGATAACAGCTTTGCTAATTTTGATAAATTAGTTGAGGTTGAGTTGGGTGACTCTATTAATACTATTGGTAAATCTGCATTCGAGGGATGTGATCTTCTTGAAAAGGTAACAATTGGTGAGAATATTCATAGTATAGGAGATTCTGCATTTGCTAATAATCCAAAGTTAGTAGATGTATTCTTTGATAAGCCATATCAGACAGATATTCTTGGTGGTAATTATTTGAAGTCTACTGATATTGGTAAGGATGCACTTACTACAGGAAGTCCTAAGCTCACTGTACACGGAACGATTATTCCAGATTATGGTCCATTTGCATGGTCAATGGATCAGACTAACTTTGTTAATAATGCAACTGGATTAAGAGTCTGCTATAACTCGCCTGCTCCAGATAATTTAACGGTTATCTTGGATAATACTAATCTGTATCCAACACTTGTTGATTATCCTCATTATGAGTATCTTCCTAAGGATTTAAGAGACAAGATTGAATCTGGTGCAGCTTTGGATGTTGATGAACAGTATGCATACAATTGTACAAGAGATATAACAGTACCAGCTGGTGTTAAGTCAATTGATGTTAAGCACTTTATTACAGCTACAGCCGATTCCACATCTGTAACAGGTCTAGATAATAAGAAGAGTGCAGATACATATCTTGCTCCACTTGATTATTATGATCAGTATAAACAGAATGGTCTGTTTAATGGTTATTACGGTTTGAATATGAAGAATACCGATTCAACCGATGATTTAACAATTCTGGGTACTAATGAAGCATATGAGTATAAGACTACAGATGGCGACAGAGGAGCTTTCGAGAAGGATAATAAGGGTAATGACCGTATAACATCAGTTGTTATGGAGGATGTTGTATATCTCCCAGATAAGGCATTTGACAACTGTGAGAAACTTAATATGGTCGCTCTTGGTGATGATATTGTCAATGTTGGTACTTTACCATTCTATGATTGTACGAATCTTGCATCCGTAGGATGCAGTAATGGTAAATATATTGCTAATAACGGTATTCTCTATGAGAACCTCGCAAGTGGTAAGGAGAAGCTTATTGAGTGCTTTGCTTCTAGAGGTGGAGTAGTAGGTGCTTCTTCTGTTGATACTAATAATGATCCTGATTTAGTTAATGTAATAGAGATTGCACCTCATGCATTCGATGATTGTGATGAAATTAGATTCGTAGATTTTACAGATGCAGATGATATTAGCACAATTCCTGAGGGATGTTTTGCTAACTGTGATAATTTAAGAACTGTTGAACTTCCTACAACTGTTGATCAGATTGAAAAGGATGCTTTCACTAATAATGAGTCAGATGTAGAGATTATAGCTAGAAACAGACAGATATTCTTATCTAGTGGTGCAATTGATAAATCTGGTGGTAATACACCATACTTTGTAACTTATAAGGATGCACAGTCTAGAAAGTATGCCAAGGAACAGGGAGCTAATATTGATAAGACTCTTGATGAGTACTTTACTGTTAAGTTCTATTCATATGATGGTAGACTGCTTCTTGGAACTGACTTCGTACAGCAGGGTAAGACAGCAATTCCACCAGATGACAGTGTGATTCCTGATAGAACATCTGAAGGACTTGTATTTGATAAGTGGAGTATTGATCTTAGGAATATTACATCTGATTGCTTTGCTCTTGCGATGTATAAGCCAATTGGCACTGTAACACCTACACCTAAGCCTATAATATCACCAACACCTGGCATAACACCTGGCGTGACGACTGCACCTCAGCCTAAGCCATCGCCTAATGTTACACCATCACCTACAGGTGATGCTAAGAAGTATACACTTACGGTTGTATATGGTTCGGGTTCTGGTCAGTATCCAGCTAATACGAAGGTTATTATTGAGGCTATTGCAGCTCCAGCTGGCAAGGAATTTGATAAGTGGGTAGTAACAGGTGCCGGTGCAACTGTATACAGTACTACTAGCAAAGCAACTACAATTACTACTGCAGCTGGTGATTCCAATGTTACAGCTACGTACAAAGATATAGCTAATAATACGAACAATAACACCAACAAGAATAACAATAATTCTTCTGGTACATACAGCAGAACTGGTACAGGATCAAGTGGTGTAAGTGGTAATGGTGGAACTTCTACAGGAAGCAACACTAATCTTAATATCACGAAGCCGGGATTCTCTGATATTGATAAGGCATATGCATCAGTTAATGGCTCGACGGATAACTTCCTTGTTAAGGTTACTGAAGATGCCAACGCAGCTAATCAGATTGCAACAGCATTAGCTAATAAATATCCAGATATGAATGCTATTAAGTACTTCCCAATGGATATCAGCTTATATGATGCAACGGGTACTAATAAGATTAGTAATGATGCGAACCTGTCAGTAAATGTTACAATGCCTATTCCAGATGCTTTAAGGCAGTATGGTGGTAATTGTAAGGTTGCTTCAGTTATTAATGGCAATCAGTTAGAGGATCTTCCATGTAAGTTCGTTACTGTAAGTGGAGTACCATGTGTAAGCTTCACAGCTACACACTTCTCGCCATATACAATCTATGTTGATACTAATAACCTTGTATATGGACTTTCAGATGGTTCACCTAAGACAGGAGATCCAATACATCCTAAGTGGTTCGTGGTTATAGCACTTGCTGCTACATCACTGTTCTTATTCCTTAAGAAGGATAATGTAAGGATTCCTAGAACTGTATAATGTTTACTTTTATTCGCCCTGCGATTGCGGGGCGAGTATTTTATAAGATTATAAGAGGATTACTATGGGTAGAAAAATCCGCAGGCTTCTTGGTATAGGATTCATTATTGCAGCAATTCTCACTGCTACAATTCCTGCTACCAGAACGGAAGCTGTTGTATTGGATGATTTTCAATTAGATCATAATAGTTTGGATAAGTATGAAGGCACGGCTACAACCGTGTCTATTCCTAATGAGATTAAGTCCATAGGAGAAGAGGCTTTTGCTGGTAATCAGTATATTGCTCAGGTTGATACTGGTCTTAACACAGAGTCTATTGAACATGGAGCATTTGCTAATTGTCCATATCTGTATTCAGTTACAACACATGATAAGTTAAATAAGATTGATACTGCAGCTTTCGCAGGAGATTCCAATCTAGTAAGTATTAACCTGGGTGGCGGATTAACTAACATGGGTTATGGAGTGTTCGCTGGATGCAATAATCTTAGTAGTATAACGGTAAGTCCTAATAACCAGTATTTTACAGTATCAGGAGCTGGCTTATATAACAAAGACGGCGATATGCTGTATGCATATATGGGTGGCGCTAAGACTACATATTATAAGATGCCTAATTCAGTTAAGAGGATTAGTAAGTACTGTTTCTGGGGTAATAATATTATTGATAGTGTGTCAATATCTTCATATGTAGAGAATATTCCTGCATATGCGTTCTCTAATTGTAAGAATCTTAAGACAGTTAATATTCCATATAGTGTTACGACAATTGATGCCAAGGCCTTCGAGAACTGTGTGAGTCTTGCAGATGTATCGATTCCGCCTTCTGTTACTTATATTGATCCAACAGCATTTGATGGATGTCCAAGACTTAATATTATTGCTGATCCTGGTACTGCAGCATATGAATTCTTTAAGAATTTTGATAATAGTGATGTGGCTGTTACCGAGACAGGAGATGTTAAGGTTGTTATTCTGCCAGATGAACCAATAGCAGTAGAGCCAGAAGAGGGTGCGGATTATATGGAATCAACAGGTGTATTTGGAACTGGTCTTGTTGATGCAAGTACTGATCCAAGTAATGTTGACTATATGCCTAAGTTCGACCCATTAACAGCTATTGATGGCTCCGATGTTATAGCCAAGACTATTGTGGTTGGCGGCAAGGCTGTACTATTCCTTAACCCTAACCAGGATATTCAGACTGGCACTCTGGTTAACCCTTCTTATAACGAAGGAAGCGAAGCTAACGATCAGTCAGAGGATTCAACTCCTGTAATATATGATTCATCCAAGGGCGGATATCTGCCTAAGTACACTGAGGTTGGAGATAAGATTGCAACGCAGGCGTACTATGCTAATAGAAAAATGGATGACTTTAAGATTCCTGGATATATTAAGGATATTGGTGACTTTGCATTTGCAAGAAGCAATATCTCATCTGTGGATATTCCTGAAGGAACAACACATATTGGATATGGAGCCTTCTATCATTGTGATAATCTAACGAATGTTAATATTCCTTCATCAGTATCATCGATCGAAGGTTATGCCTTTGATAATACACCGTATATAGAGAACTTTAAGAGTGATGTCTCAAGTGGTGATTTCTTAATAGTCGGTGATGGAATACTTCTTGCATATAGTGGTAATGGTTCTGTAGTAACTATTCCTGAGGGAGTTAAGAAGATTGCACCAGCTGTTTTCATGGATCATAACGAGATAAGTGGAGTGTCTTTCCCATCTACATTAATTGAGATAGGAGAGGATTCATTCAGAGGCTGTTCTAATCTGTCGTCTCTGACAGGTGCAGCCAATATAGTTAAGATTGGTGACAGGGCATTCATGAATTGTCCTCTTTCTACGGTTCATATTCCTGGCTCTGTTCAGGAGATTGGACTTAGGGCATTTGATTATTCGGGTACTGATAAGCCAGATAACACGAAGGTAATCGTATTCGATGGAGCTAATCTTCCTAAGGTTACAGCTGGGAAGACAAGTCAGAGACTTGAGAACGATGATTATCGTCAGAATGCTTTGTATAATGTTCTGTTTGCTGTTGTAGATGACAGTATTAATATTTATACTGATACAGTTCTTGATAATAATGAAGTTGGATTCTCTGGAATAATTGTTAGCAGGGAGAAGGATTCATCTGGTAATGAGACAGGCAATGTAGTTGTTAAAGAGAATTATGTATTTAGTGCTGAAGTATTAGCTAAGATTCCGGACTCCATAGCATTATCTGGTTCTACATATGCTATTAAGGACAGGGAATCCCTTAAGCTTGCACCGGCACCTGTAGCTACGACTAATAACGATTCGTCAGTAAGCACATATTACAACAATAATAAGATAGATGATGTTACAGCTATATTCAGTGAGAGTGAGAACGTTGGTACACTAAGAATTGATAGTAGTGATAATGCTAAGCAGACACTTACAACTCTTTATTCAGAATTATTCGGAAGCGATAATACTCCTGTTATTGCAGGTTATGATATTACCCTAATGGATAAGAGTGGTAATGTACCAATTAAGAAGTTCGGTAATTCAACACTTACTATTAATATTCCAATCCCATCAGAGGTTAATGGTGATACCTATCATGTAGTTACAGTTGATGATGACGGTCAGCTAGAAGAAGTTGAAGCAACTGTAGATGAGAGTGGTAACAAGGTTTCATTTACTACCAGTCATTTGAGCTACTACGGTATCTATGCA
>JAZLFL010000206.1:0-6350 GCA_045615825.1 Lachnospiraceae bacterium | reverse complement strand
TGGATTATATACAGGTTGCAGACTGGATAATGGAGGCTGCTAAAAAGTATAAAAGTATACAGGAATTTGATGAGTACGCGGATAAGTATGAGGAGGCTGTAAGTAGCGGTGTAAAGGATAGTGGTGGCGAAGATAAGGTATATGTAATGACTTACCACGCTTCGAAGGGACTTGAGTTTAATGTGGTTATACTGCCACATGTTAATGAAGGAAGTGTGCCTCATAAGAAATCTTCGGGTGAAGAGAAGATAGAGGAGGAGAGGCGACTGTTCTACGTGGCGATGACAAGGGCTAAGAAGAAACTGATTATAACATATGTAAAAGGTACTAAGGCTAAGCCTGTAATGATGAGCCGATTCTTATACTGCCTTATTAAGAGAAAATGATATCATCGTAGTACTTAAATTGACATTTTATTAAAAGTTGCTAAACTTCATCAGATTAATTGAATAAAATCGTGTCTCTTGATATTATACATTATGTTTGAGAGGACATAATGTAATGGCTAAGACTGAAAGAAAGATAAAAATAAGTCTGGTATCAGCACTTCATTATTACAAGCTGGTATACAGATCAATATTATTTATCCTGGCACTGGTATGGTATATATATAACAGATATAATGATGTGACTATTAACATCCGCAATTGGTTCGATATTACTATTAATATGAACTGGGCTGTATTCTTCATTGGTATATTATACTTTGTGGAAATGATGCTAAGATTATTCCCATCCAAGCTTGAGAGCCCTGGATGCCAGAAGCAGTTCAAGGGCAACTATAAGCCGACAGGAAGAATCGATGTTGTGCTGCATGATAATCATGCAGTTGTTCTGGTAGCACTTATATGGCTCATTCTTAATGCAGTCATTGGAGCGCTGTATATGACAGATGTCATAGATCAGGGAATATTGTGGCTGGTATGTCTGATATATGGAATATGCGATATGGTATGTATCCTGTTCTTCTGCCCATTCCAGACATGGTTTCTTAAGAATAAGTGCTGTGCAACCTGTCGAATATACAACTGGGATTTCGCGATGATGTTCACGCCGTTGTTCTTTATACCAGGTATTATGACATGGTCATTGCTTGCTCTTGCACTTGTTATTCTTATTAAGTGGGAGATAACAGTCTACAGATATCCGGAGAGATTCTCTGAGAACACTAATGGATATCTGGCATGCGCCAACTGCAATGAGAAGCTGTGCGCGCATAAGAAGCAGCTAATATCATTCAGGAAATATCTTGTGGTATATGCTGAAGAGAGAATCAATAGAATACGACAGAAGTAAAATAATAAAGCCCCGGATAGCTATCTATCCAGGGCTTTTATGTTGAGTTACTTTAGTGGCGGATTAATCTAACTGATCAAATTCACACTCATCAAGGTATTCGTCAAATGCATCTGCAACTGCCTCGTACTCATCGTCAGAATCGATATACTCAAGCTCAGGCTCTTCATTAGGGTCATCAGGATTCTCTGAATATCCATAGAACCATACTTCCTGTTCTTCTTCAGGGTCCTGGCCTTCAGGAAGGAGAGCGATGTAATCCTTACCTGCAACAGTTAAGATTGTTATAACCTCGCATGATACAACTCCGTCTTCAAGTTCAATATCAACAGTCATTCTTTCATTAGGTTCCTGCATATTTGCCATAAATCATATCCTCCATTTCCTTAATTCTATCGAGTTTGAACTCAAATGGCAATAGAATAATCTGGTCAAAATCAATAGAATAATAACCTCTGGTATGGTAGAATTTTAATAGGTCTTGCTGAGAAGGAGATATCAATGAACGAACTTATATTTAGCCCTGGCAATCCATATCCACTCGGTGCACATGTGGTAAATGATAATACTGTTAATATTGCAATCGTACATAACTCTGACGAGGCGATTGGCATCAGGATATATAATCGTAAATCTGGTGAAGCCAGACAGATTGATCTGGATGATAATAACAGAATTGGTAATATATTCTGTCTATCAATCTCGGGTGTGGATATTGAGAATTCCGAGTATACCTTCATAAAGGGGGATGAGGAATACTGTGATCCATATGGCAAGCTGATTATTGGTAATGAGAAGTGGGGAGTCACACCTGACAGACTCAGTTCTGCATTTATTAATAATGGCAGTGCTGCTGATTATTCCAATGACCGACCACTTGTAAGAGAGTTCAGTGATTCAATTATATATGAGCTTCATGTAAGGGGCTTCACAAGGCATGCCTCAAGTAAGGTTAAATATCCTGGTACATTTGAGGGCATAGTTGAGAAGATTCCATATCTTACAGGTCTTGGAATTACAGCCATAGAGCTTATGCCTGCCTATGAATTCGTTGAGCTTGAGGCTATCAAGGCTACAGAGGAAGGTGCCGCTTCATATGAACCATATTCTCCGATAGAGCCTAAGCTTAATTACTGGGGATATAAAGAGGGATATTATTTCGCACCTAAGGCGAGCTATTCTGCTAAAGGTGTTAAGCCAACGGATTCCTTTAAGAATCTCGTGAAGGAGCTTCATAAGGCCGGAATAGAAGTGATAATGCAGTTCTATTTCCCTAATACAATTAAGCAGGCATATATACTGGAGGTATTTAAGTTCTGGGTTAGAGAGTACCATGTGGATGGCTTCCATATGATGGGCGATCATATGCCACTTACATTAATTGGAACAGAACCGATGCTTGCCAATACCAAATTCTTATATAATAATTTCCCAACCTGGGATATCTATGGTAACAGTAAGCCTAAGTATAAGAATCTTGCAATCTGCAATGATGATTACATGTACACCTTCAGACGATTCCTTAAGAGCGATGAAGGCCAGGTTACTGCAGTAATTGACGGTATGCGTGGAATAGACGATACACTTAGCCGTGTTCATTATATTACTAACTGCAATGGCTTCACACTTATGGATATGGTAAGTTACGACCGTAAGCATAATGAAGATAATGGAGAGAATAACCGTGATGGTAATCCATATAATGCTTCATGGAACTGTGGCTTTGAAGGACCGACAACCAAGCGCAGTGTTACTAAGCTTAGGAAAATCCAGATACGTAATGCTATATGTTTTAACCTGCTTAGTCAGTCCACTCCTAAGATATTAGCGGGTGACGAGTTCGGCAATACCCAGAAGGGTAATAATAATCCATATTGCATCGACGGTCCGGTGACATGGCTTAACTGGAAGGATCTCGATAAGCATAAGGATATATATGAGTTCACTAAGAAGATGATTGAGCTTCGTAAGAGCAATCCTATACTTCATATGAACCGCCCATTCAGAATGACAGATTACTGTGGTAACGGAACACCTGATTTAAGCCTTCATGGTGAAGAGGCATGGAAGACGAATCTTGATGATCTGACCAGACATTTCGCAATGCTTTATTCAACAGAATATGGCTACGTGGATGTAAATGGTAAGAAGCTTGATTCTGGTAAAAGTGAAAGCGACTACATCTATATAATGGTTAATATGCATTGGACACCGCATGAGTTCGCTATCCCTAATATACCGGATAAGAAGACCTGGTCAGTCCTTGTAGATACCAGTAAAGAGACTGAGGACGAAATTTTACTAAAAAATTCAAAAAAAATTACAATAAAAGACCGAAGTATTATTGTACTTATCGGCAGATAATGATATATTCAAAAAAGCTGTGCATTATATGACTAGTGCACAGCTTTTTCTAGAAATGTTTACTTGTTGGGAGAGAAAGAATTGGAAAACAGAAAGACGCTTATTGAACTAAAAAATGTCAGGAAGTCCTATGATGGCAAGACGAATGTTATTGAGGATATCAGCCTCGAGATTTTAGAGGGAGAATTTGTAACCTTATTAGGTCCCTCTGGTTGTGGTAAGACCACGATTCTTAGAATGATTGGCGGATTTGATACGCCTAGTGACGGTCAGATTTTATTGGATAATAGTGATATTTCACTTCTTCCACCTAATAAGAGACCAATTAATACAGTATTCCAGAAGTACGCACTTTTCCCTCATCTTAATGTGTACGACAATATTGCATTTGGCCTTAAGATGAGAAATGTATCAAAGGAAGAGACGGATAAGCTTGTTAAGGAAGCTTTGGAATTGGTTGATCTTGAAGGATTCGAGAAGAGAAGCATTAACACACTTTCAGGTGGTCAGCAGCAGAGAATTGCAATCGCAAGAGCAGTTGTTAACAGACCTAGAGTGTTATTACTTGATGAGTCATTATCAGCGCTTGATGCTAAGATGCGTAAGGAGATGCAGCTTGAGCTTAAGCAGATGCACAAGACACTTGGTATTACTTTCGTTTTCGTAACTCATGATCAGGAAGAGGCTCTTACTATGTCGGATAAGGTAGTAGTAATTGCCGATGGTAATATTCAGCAGGTTGGTACACCTGAGGATATCTATAATGAGCCAGCTAACGTATTTGTTGCTGACTTCATTGGTGAGAGTAATATCTTCAATGGTGTTATGAGTGATAAGCTTACAGCTACATTCGCTGGAGCTTCATTTGAATGTGTTGATGATCTTGAGAAGGGTATTAAGATTGATGCAGTTGTTCGCCCTGAGGATGTAGATGTTGTTAAGCCTGGCGAGGGACAGCTTACAGGTGAAGTTACAAGCTGTGATTTCAAGGGAACCTTCTATGTAATGTTCGTTCAGTGCGGACAGTATGAGATGGAAGTTCACTGCTTTGATTATTTTGAGCCGGGAACTGAGGTGGGACTTAATGTTGATCCAGATATGATACATATTATTCCTTATGATATGAGCATTAACCATTACGATGGTGAGCTTGAGGGAATTGATGATGAGGGTATTATTACTGTTAAGTTCGCAGACATCGTTCGTAAGGTTGATTATAAGACTGTATATGCAGATGCTACCTTCGAGGGTGGTGTATTAAAGGCTGCAGGAGGTGAGGATATTACTGTTGCCGGAACTAAGGTTACAGTAAGCTTCGAGCCATCAGAGGCTGACATTAGTGATGATGCCAAGGTTGGTGATGTTAATGGAACTATTATTTCGTTCTATTACATTGGTGACCATTATAGTTATACAGTCAGAAGCGAATCTGAAGAGGATTACGTTGTTGATGAGACAGATCTCTGGAATCAGGGTGACTACGTCAGCGTAGTTATACCTGAGGATGCACTTAAAATTGTACTTGCTTAGTTGGAGGACCGGCGTTGAAAAAAGGATTTTTTGACAGAAAGCAGCTGGCACTTCCATATGTGCTATTCCTGCTTGTTTTCGTAATACTTCCTCTGTTCGTAGTAGTTTACTATGGCTTCACAGATTCAGAGGGACATTTATCATTTGCTAACTTTTTAGCATTCTTTACTAATATCAAGACTGTTGGAACACTTATATACAGTCTTGTTATAGCTATTATTACAACAGCTATATGCTTACTTTTAGCTTATCCTGTAGCCTATATCCTGGCTAAGGGTGAGTATGCAAGAAAGCATTCTTTCCTTATGGTGTTTGTATTACCTATGTGGATTAACTTCACTCTTCGTATTACAGCATTAAAGGAGATTCTTACATTACTTGAAGGTAATCTGGCATTACATCCATTCATGAATACTATTATCTGTATGGTATATGATTTCCTTCCATTCATGATTATGCCACTGTTTAACTCACTGGCTAAGCTTGATAATTCTATGTTAGAGGCTGGAGCAGACCTTTATGCTACACCAGTACAGAATTTCTTACATGTATTACTTCCATTATCTGTACCAGGTATTGTAAGTGGTGTAACAATGGTATTCTTACCAGCGATGACTAACTATGTTGTACTTGATATGGTATATAACTCTACATACATCATGGGAAGTCTTATTGGAAGCTACTTCAGTTCCTATGACTGGAATAATGGATCACTTATCTCTGCAATTCTGCTTATGATGATTGGTCTGTTTACAATGATTACTAACCGACTGATTGGAGATAAGGAGGTGGCAAGCCGATGAAAAAGACAATTCAGCATGTTGTTATCTTCTTAGTACTTGCATTCATGTACCTGCCAATCCTTATTCTGGCATTCTACAGCTTTACAAGTTCTACGATGATTGGTTCAATCAGAGGCTTCTCAATTGACAACTATGTGACATTATTCACAGAAGAGGCCTTAAGATCCATGATGATTGGTACGGTTCTTCTGGCACTTGGAGTTGGATTGTTATCTACATTACTTGGAACCATTGGTGCAATCGGTGCATTCTATTCCAAGAAGGGAACCAGATTCTTAATCGAATTCGCTAATGAGGTACCAATTGTTAATGCGGATGTTGTAACAGGTTTTTCTGTATGTATCCTTCTTATTGTAT